>JBDLUR010000221.1:0-18616 GCA_039805205.1 Bacteroidota bacterium | reverse complement strand
CGTGATCAGTTTGGTCAGGGTGTTGGGGTTTCAATCAGCGTTCCAATTTTTAATGGCGCTCAAGCTAAATCAAACGTAAAGCGAGCAATGCTTGATGTGAAAAGAAGTGACTTGAATATAGAGCGAGATAAACTTCAATTGAAACAGGATGTTTATACCGCCTATTATAGTGCATCAGGAGCTTTCCAAACTTTTGTGGCAAGAGAAAAAGCAATGACAACAGCTCAGCGTTCTTTTGATTTAGCGAATAAAAGGTATGAACTAGGCGTGATGCAAACCATTGAGTGGTTGACAAATCAAAACAATTTGACAAGAGCTAAAATTGATAAAGCATTAGCCCAGTACGAATATATTTTCAGAATGAAAGTACTTGAGTTCTATAAAGGGCAGGGACTTCGTTTATAAACAAGAAAAAGAAAAAGAGATGAACAAAAAATGGATCTGGATTATTTCCGGTGTAGTAGTACTGGTGGTTGCGCTGTTGGGTTTAAAAAAAGCAGGCATTATCGGAAAAGAAGATGCTACCAAAGTTGCAATTGAAAAAGTGGTAAAGAGAAACATTACTGAAGTTGTAACTGCAAGTGGAAAGGTTTATCCTGAGCTTGAAGTAAAGATTAGTCCTGATATCTCAGGTGAAATCGTACAGCTTGAAGTATTGGAAGGGGATAGTGTAACCAAAGGACAGTTGTTGGCGATGATATATGCCGACATCTATGCTACTCAAAGAGACCAAGCCTCTGCTGTTGTTGCACAACAATTGGCACAAGTAGAAAATGCAGCTGCATCACTTGGTTCATTTAAAGCGAGATTAGATCAAGCAGAACGTCAATATATCAGACAGAAGCAACTTTTTCAGGAAAAAGTAATTTCAAAGTTGGAATATGAGCAAGCTGAAAATGCTTTTCTAACAGCAAAGGCAGACTACAGTGCTGCTCAGCAGTCAGTAAAAAGCGGAAAAGCAGGAGTAGCCAGTGCACAAGCTAGTCTGAGTCGTGCTAATAAAGACTTGGGCAGAACAAGTGTATTTGCGCCAATGAGCGGTATTGTTTCTCTTTTGAATGTAAAGAAAGGAGAGCGTGTAGTTGGTAACTCTATGATGGCTGGTACAGAAATGATGCGTATTGCAGATATGCGTATCATTGAAGTAAGGGTGGATGTAGGAGAGAATGATATTCCTAAGGTTTCAATTGGCGATACTGCATTAGTAGAAGTTGATGCTTACAATAAAAGAAAGTTCAAAGGTTTGGTTACTCAGATTTCAAGTACCAGCAGAGGCACAGGTGGAGTAATTACAACCAGTGCAAATGATGCCACTAATTATGAAGTTAGAATCAGATTGTTGCAATCTTCTTATCAAGATCTTCTTGATCCTAAGAATTCAAGAAGTTTTCCATTTCGTCCGGGTATGAGTGCTAATGCAGACATACAAACGAATACGCACAGCAGTGTAATTGCAGTGCCTATCAATGCAGTTACTACAAGAGATAAATCTGATACTGCTGCTGTTGGTAGTAAAGATCTTGTGAAAAAGAAAGAAGATAAGCCTGCAGAAGAAGGTGCTGATCAAACAGCAGTTAAAAATATAGATGAGTTGGATGAGGTTGTTTTCGTTTTGCAGAAAGACGGTACTGTTAAGCGTGTTAAAGTAAAAACTGATATCCAAGACATCAATTATATTGAAATTTTGGATGGAATTAAAGAAGGTGATGAAGTAATTGTTGGTCCGTATACCGTAGTAAGCAAAACACTTCGTCAAGGAATGAAAGTAAAAGTGGTTAAAAAAGAAGAACTTTTCGAAGAGAAAAAATAAGTTGAGTATAGTTATCCTTAAAAGGGTGGTTGGATGATTCCAATCACCCTTTTAATTTTTGTGCTTTCCGCATTTTGATAACCAATATCTTTGTTGTCATGAAAATAGGTGTTATTGGAAGTGGCAGTTGGGGCACAGCGTTGGTCAAGGTACTGAACGACAATGGCTGTCGTGTTGTGTGGTGTGTACGTTCTGAACGAATGGCACAACATATTCGAAACAGACATCATAATCCCAAGTACCTCAGTTCCGTTTATTTTAGTGATTCACTGCTTGATGTAGTAAGCAACCCTGCAGAGGTTTATGAACAAGCTGATGCTATTCTCATTGCAGTGCCTTCTGCATTTGTTGATGAATACATAACTCCTTTTTTAGATGTTATTGCGAAGGGGAAACTAATTATTTCTGCAACCAAAGGGATTCTTCCTCAGCATAATTTGTTGCTCAATCATCAGCTGAAAGAAAAAATTGATTTCGATCTACAGAACTACGTAGCCATCATGGGGCCCTGTCATGCAGAAGAAGTGGCAGCAGAACGTTTATCGTATCTCACTTTTGCAGGAATAAATGAAGCACTTACCAAAGAGGTTGCTTCATTTTTTTCAACACCTTATATCAATACTATAGTGAGCAATGATGTTGATGGTGTGCAGTATGCAGCGGTCTTGAAAAATGTATATGCTATCGGTACTGGCATTGCACATGGGTTAGGGTATGGTGATAATTTTCAAAGCGTTTTCGTTGCCAATGCTGCTGGTGAAATGAAAAAGTTTCTTAGGGCTGCCAACAACTCATCTTCTGGTATCAATTATTCCGCATCTGTGTATTTGGGTGATTTATTGGTAACCTGTTATTCGTTGTTTAGTCGTAATAGGTCGTTTGGAAACATGATTGGGAAAGGCTATAGTGTTGAAGCGGCAAAACTGGCCATGCAGATGGTTGCTGAAGGATATCCTGCTGCTAAATCAATTCATGAATTAAGTATTTCTTGTGCAGCACATACGCCAATTGCTTCAGGCATATATGATATTTTATGGGAGAAGAAAGATGCAGCGACTGTTTTCGCAGAGCTTGAAAAGGCATTGGTATAACGATTAATCAATAACAAATAAGGATGCTGCAATCCCGTCAGCAAAAAACTTTCCTTCATTGGTTAGTTTCCAGCCATCAAGGTCTTCCGTTACTCTTCCACTGTTGATGTAAGGCTTAATCATTTCATTGATAGCTAATAATCTGTCAGCTCCTCCCAAGGCAATGATTTTTTGTTTTTCAATTCCCTTTGATCGTCGGATAGCAGTCATGCAATACTCATTGAATATATCATTGTCGCTTAGGAGCTCTTCTTCAAATTGAGGACTATTGTTGAATATGCCCTTTGTATAACTGATGTTATTAGCAATATTCCATTTTCTCTTTTTTCCATCATAAGAATGTGCAGATGGTCCGATACCTAAGTAAGGGACACCTTCCCAATAAGCACTGTTGTGTTGACTTTCAAACCCAGCTAAGGCCAAATTTGAAATCTCGTAATGATGGTAACCGGCGGTTGAGGATAGTTGCATGAGTAGTTGAAACCGCTCAGCTTGTTCATCCGGACTCACCGCTTCTTTTTCACCTTTTTGTATCAAGTGGTGAAGTGCAGTTTTTTCTTCTATGGTGAGTGCATAACAGGATAAGTGTGGTACTTTCAAATCGATTGCGATTTCTAGATCCTTGCTCCATCCTTTCAATGATTGTCCGGGTGTTCCATAAATCAAATCGATGCTGAAGTTCTCAAATCCAGCTTTTCTAATCGTATCAATTGCTGCAAATGATTGCTTTGCATTATGAGCTCGATTCATCCACACTAAAAATTCATCTGCAAAGGATTGAATACCTATGCTGAAACGATTGATACCAATTGATTTCCAGTCGTTGGCTTTCTCAACAGTAATATCATCTGGATTAGCTTCAAGTGTAATTTCAGCATCAGGGTGAATTGTAAAATGCTTTCTCACTTGTACCAATATTCTCTCAATTGCATTGGTGTCCATTAAGGATGGGGTACCCCCACCAAAGTAGATTGTTTTTATTGTTTCGACTACTTCTCCAGACCTCAATTCGATCTCAGTTTCTATGGCCTTGAGTACTTCTGTTGCATTTTGCAAGGAAGTTGAAAAGTGGAAATTACAATAATGACAAGCTTTTCTGCAAAAAGGAATATGGATATAAATGCCTGCCATTTGTTTTGAAGTTAGGGAAGTGTAGATTTGTGGTTGTGCAAAAATGTAAAGCTATACTGTTCTTCTTGTTTGTGTTGATGATTTCTTCTGTGAGATCACAAGCACAACAATTCAAACTTGAATTGGTGTACAAGGACAAAGTTAGTGATGGTTTGGTTGACGACTATCCAGTCGTTCAAGAATTCTCTGGAAAAGATGAATGCAGAGACTTTTTGAAAAATCAATTTGTACCTGCATGGAGAAAAAAAGGATTTTTAGAGGTTTCTATCGATAGTCTTAGTGAAGAACAGTCATCCGCCAAAGCATGGATTCATGTAGGTCCCCGATACGCTTGGGGTACTCTTGTGCTTGATTCTAGTCTTCAAGCCATTTCAACATCGTTTAATTCATCTTTTCATATTAAACAGGGTGAGGTTTTGAGCATTGATCAACTTTTCGCCCTTCAGTCCTACTATTTATCAGTTTTAGAAGAGAATGGCTATCCCTTTGCTGCTGTTCGCTTGGATAGTAGTTATTTTATCAACAATGAACTTTTTGGCCGATTATCAACAGACAAGGGGCCGTTATACAGTATTGATAGTATTCATGTTGAGGGTAAGATCAGGATCAATAAAAATTTTCTTGTACAATATTTAGGACTAGGCGATGGCTCCTCCTACAAGAAGTCGCTTTTGGATAAAGTTTCCAAGCGTATTGCCGAGTTAGGATTTGTAAGAGAAATACGGAAGTGGACATTATCGTTGACTGGCACTGGAGCAATCTTGAATTTATTTTTAGAACCAGTGCAAAGCAGTCGGTTTAATTTACTTGCTGGATTTATGCCTTCTAATGAGCAATTGGGAGGAAAGTTATTGCTGACAGGAGACGCAGAAATGGATTTGAAAAATGTATTTGGAGGAGGTGAAAATCTGTATCTCAACTGGCAGCAAATACAAGTCCGTTCACCACGACTGCAATTGGGCTTTATGAAACCTTATCTGTTCAACAGTAACACAGGTATCGACTTTAATTTTAACCTATTGAAAAAGGATTCCTCGTTTCTAACCTTGAATACAAGGTTGGGGGTGAGGTATGAAATAAAACCCCGACAAACAGCTAAACTCTACTTCCAGCAATTTTCTAGTAATCTATTGGATGTGGACACCAATAGGATAAAGCAAACTGGTCAATTACCTGAATTTCTAGACGCAACTACCTCAAATATTGGTGTTGATTTTAATTTCAATGCCACTGATTATTTTTTAAACCCTCAAAAAGGGGTTGAGTTAGAATTAAAATTTTTAGGTGGTATTAGGGAAATTAAAAAAAACAATGTCATCACACAGTTGAAAGGAGTGGGTGTTACAACTCCTGATTTTAATCGACTTTACGATTCTTTATTACTTAGTACTTCCCAATTCAGGTTGAATGCAAAAGTGAATTATTACCACAAAATTGGCTCACAATCAACTTTAAAAACAGGCCTACAGTCGGGATGGATTTTGGGGAAACAATTATTATTAAATGAGCTTTATCAAATTGGAGGCATTAAAACCTTACGTGGATTTGATGAAGAAAGTCTCTTTACAAGCGGATTTGTGATAACTACCCTAGAGTATAGATTTTTATTGTCAAGAGCATCTTATCTTTTTGGATTTGTTGATGGCGCATATCTTGAAAGAAAAACCAGTTTTGAAGCCAAGGGTGCATTTTATGGGGGAGCTGGACTTGGAATATCACTAGAAACAAAGACTGGATTATTTAGTCTTGCCTATGCTGCTGGCAAAAGACCGAATGCTGCGCTAAATTTGCGAGAGGCTAAAATTCATTTTGGGTTCATAACATTATTTTAGTCCTACAGGAAAGAAGTATTTTTGTAATTCATGAGAAGATTTTTCTTCATATCCGTACTGTCTTTGCTGCTGGCACAAACAACTGTGGTTGCACAGGATCAAAGTATCGACTATCCACCTGTCGAAATCAATATCGATAGTATCATACAAGATTCATTGAGCAAAGCATTTATCCTCAATCATAGACCCCTTAGTGAGAAAGAGCTGACATCAGTGGTGATTAAAAAAGAAGCATCTACATATGGCTCATACATTAAGTACTATATGCAGCATGTTGGTTGGTATTCTTTAAAAATTCCTCAAGGGGCCTTGTATTCGCCCAAAAGGGTGCGACCGAATCTTGAGTGGATATTTTATTCTTTTCTATTTCTCTTTCTATTTACAGCCGTTTTAGGTAAATACTCCAATGGTCTATTGAGGAAGCTATGGAAGATATATGTTAATGATGGCTTCATTCATAGGCAATCCAAGGATCAAATGTCGCAACAGCCAGTTGTTTCCATTGCATTGAATGTGTTGTTTATTTTTTCAGCAGGATTATTTGTCTTTTTTGGTTTAGGATGGGATCATGAATTTTCAGGTAACATGCGTTGGTTTATTCTTGTAGCATCTTTTGTTGCTATCGGCTTCGTGTATCTATTCAAACATATTCTTTTTACTATTCTAGGTTGGGCATTTGGTCAAGAACAGGCATTTGATGATTATCTCTTTGTTGTTTTTTTGAATAATAAACTCTGGGGTTTGGTATTCCTGTTTTCCTCTTTTGTAATGGCATTCTCTGACACTTCAACCTCTAATATTACTTTTCGGTTAACACTTTTTTTAGCTGCTCTAATGTTATTGTATAGGTTGATTAGGGGTTATCAAGTCTTTTCAAAACAGTCCAAAATTGGATTATTTACCCTGCTGATAGCATTTATAGCATTAGAGTTGATTCCTTCAGCCGTTTTTGTAAAATTTCTTTCCACTACTATAGAGCTCTATTTTACGGGGATAGCCTAGTCATTTGTTGAATTCTGACCGGCTATAGATTAAACATAAATTCAGTAAGCGTTTTCTCTCTTATTATCTTAAGGGTTTATCCTGATTTTTTTTTATAATTTTGCAAAACTATTAGAGCTGGATATGACCAAAAACGGAAAGAAAAGCACGGGTGAGGTAAAGTCGGTTAAAAAGATTTTAATTACTCAGCCTAAACCAGATTCTCCTAAGTCGCCTTACTTTGAATTAGCTAAAAAGCTTAATGTAGAAATGGACTTCATGCCATTTATTCAACTTGAGGGGATTCCGTGCAAAGAGTTCAGGAAACAAAAAATTGATATTGCTAATTATTCAGCAGTAATCCTTACCAGCAAAAACGCGATTGATCATTTCTTCAGAATCTGCGAAGAAATGAAATTGACTGTTTCACAAGACACAAAATATTTTTGTATCAGCGAGGCAGTTGCACTCTACCTTCAAAAATTCATTCTTTACAGAAAGAGAAAAGTATTCTTCAGTGCTGATGGTACCAATAAAGGTTTGTTTGATGTAATTGCTAAGCACAAGGAGAATGAGAAATTTATTTATCCATGTTCTGAAAATCAGCAGGATAATGAAATTGTAGGATGGCTTAAGCATCACAACTGTGAGTATGTAACTCCTTATATGTACAGAACAATCAGTTGTGATGTGAAATCAAAAATATCTGAGCACGAGTTTGATGTGATCTGCTTTTTTACCCCTAGTGGTGTAAAGAGTTTATTGGAGAACTTTCCTGGTTATAAGCAAAATGGCACTATCATTGGTGCATTCGGAAGTAATACCTCTAAAGCTATTGAAGATGCAGGTTTGAATTTGCACATCAAAGCACCACAGCCTCAAGTTCCATCCATGGTTGCTGCCCTGGAGAAATTCTTAGTAGAGACAGTCAAATCCAAATAACTTTTAAAATAAGCCCCGGACGAATACCGGGGTTTTTTTATGAAATACACAAACAAGCTGATTCACGAAACGAGCCCCTATTTGCTCCAACACGCACATAATCCAGTCGATTGGCATCCATGGGGCGAACAAGCTTTGCAGAAGGCAAAACAAGGAGATAAACCGATTTTAGTCAGCATAGGCTATGCTGCCTGCCATTGGTGTCATGTGATGGAAAAAGAGAGTTTTGAAGATGTGGTAACCGCCAACATCATGAATCATCATTTTATCTGTATTAAAATTGATCGTGAAGAAAGGCCAGATTTGGATCATTTATTCATGGATGCCCTTCAAGCCATCGCTGGCAATGGCGGATGGCCCTTAAATATGTTTCTCACAAGCGATGGTAAGCCTTTCTACGGCGGCACATACTTCCCTCCCAAGCGAGTTCATAACCGAGCCTCTTGGCAAGAAGTGTTGACCCAAATTCAACATGCTTATCAGCACCGAAGAAAAGAACTTGAAGAACAGGCGAATAATCTTGTAGATTACCTAAATAAATCTAATCAGACAGTTGGTTTTAAAGCTGAGGTAAAAGTAGATACTGCGTTATTTACAATCGATCAATGCCAAAAAGCATTTCAAGCTATTATAGCTATGTCTGATAGGGAATTGGGCGGGTTTGGTAAGGCGCCTAAATTTCCTCAAACCTTTACTATCCAGTATTTGCTCAGATATGCCCACTATACGGGTGACAAAGATGCATTAAAGCAAGCCGAATTGAGCTTGAAATCAATGATGCGAGGAGGGATTTATGATCAAATTGGTGGTGGTTTTTGCAGGTATTCAACTGATGCCAGTTGGCTCGCACCACATTTTGAAAAAATGACATACGATAATGCGCTTTTGCTTGTTGTTTTGTCGGAAGCCTATCAGTCCACTAAAGATCCTGAGTATAAGCAAGTCGCTATCCAGACTATCGATTTTATGAAAAGGGAGATGATGTCTGAAAAAGCTGGTTTTTATGCTGCTTTAGATGCGGATAGTGAAGGGGAGGAAGGCAAATTCTATACATGGTCTAAAGAAGAGTTTGATCAGGTGCTTCAAGACGATGCAGCAATCCTAGCAGATTGGTTCGATGTAACAGATGCAGGGAATTGGGAAGAAGTGAATATTCTTCGAACAAATAAAACATTTGCAACGTGGTGCAAGGATCATGGCCTGATTGAAGAGGAAGCTTCTCATAAGATTAAACAATCGATTGACCTGCTATTGTTGGCCAGAAACAAACGAATAAGGCCCGGCACTGATGATAAAATTATTTTGGGCTGGAACGCCTTGTTTAATCATGCCTTGGTAAAAGCCTCTTTAGCATTTGACGAACCAGCATGGCTGGCTTTAGCCGAGGAGAATATGAAATTCATGCTGGGAGTTTTTCAATCCCCTGGTCAAATTTCATGGTTACATACATACAAGCAGGATGAAGCAAAGTATCCAGCATTTTTAGATGATTTGGCCTATCTGGTGCAGGCTCTGATCTCTTTATATGAGCCGACAGGTAATCTGAGCTATTTGGAAAATGCAAGGAAAATTATAGGGTATCTCCAAGCTAATTATGTTGACGAAGAAGGGGTCTTCTTTTATTTTACGCACGCCAATCAGAGCGATATTTTGGTCAGAAAAAAAGATATCTATGATGGAGCAATGCCAAGTGGAAATGCTTTGATGGCATGGAATTTATACAGGGCATCTATTTTATTGGGGGTAGAAGATTGGAAACAACAAGCTTTACAGATGCTAGATGCGGTAAAAGAAGGTGTTTTGAAGTATCCTAATTCATTTGGCATATGGGCCAATTTAATGCTTGAAATGGTAAGGGGTACACATGAAATACTTGTATTGGGGCCAGAAGCTAATAAGAAGGGGCTTGAGTTGTTCAAGGCTTATATTCCAAACAAAGTGGTTATGTTATCGACTGATATCGTTGAGGAATATCCCTTGATGCAACATAAAGTTTTGGATGGACAAACAACTTTTTATGTGTGTCGCGACTATACCTGTCAGCTGCCCGTTAACAGTCTTGAAGAGGTCTTGTTAAAGGTCTTAACAAAATGATAGCTTTTTTTGTGCAATATGACTGATAATTAATCGTTTTTGACAGGTTGAGCCCAGATGTTTTCAGCTTGTTAAAATTTGGGCGAATGAGGAGTTAGGTGAAAATGAAATACCCTGAATTGGTATATATTTGTTTTTATGCTCACTAAACCAGGAACTAAAATGAAAGGCATACTGCTGAATTTATTAGGAATTGTGTCGCTTGGCATCGTGATGACCGGATGTGGCAAGATGGGAAAATCTAAAACCAGTCTCGGCGATGGTCAGTTACATGGCGTATCAGTAGGTGATAAATACACAATGCCAAGACCTCCGGGAATGGTATATATTCCAGCAGGAACCTTCCACATGGGTCCTTCAGACGAAGATATCAGCTACGCATTTACCGCACGTAATAAGCAGATCTCCATCAATGGTTTCTGGATGGATGCTACTGAAATTACCAATAATGAATACAGACAATTTGTGCATTGGGTAAGAGATTCAATCGCTGCTACAATTCTTAATTTTAAGAAGCAGTCTCCTGATGGCAATGGTATTATTGATTGGATGAAGGCAAAGCAAATCAAATGGAACGACCCTAAAATCCAAGAGCAGCTCAGTGCGTTGATTGTAACTCCTGATAATAGAATCAATGGAAGAAAAGAATTAGATGCTAAAAAAATCATCTTTCACTCAGAAGTTTTTGATTACAAAGAAGGTGCTAGAAGAGAAAATGCCGATAAGCCTCGTTCTAACTTCATAATTAAGACAGATACACCTATTTATCCTGATACATTGGTTTGGATAAGAGATTTCTCTTATTCTTATAACGAACCAATGGCTAAGAAATACTTCTCTCATCCTGCATACGGGGAATATCCTGTAGTAGGTGTGAATTGGAAACAATCTACAGCTTTTGCTGAGTGGAGAACGCAATATTTGAATTCTTACTTAGAGGCAAACAAACGCATGACTGAATCAGATTTCAGACTACCAACAGAAGCTGAGTGGGAATATGCAGCACGTGGTGGAAGATCTCAAGTTCCTTACCCATGGGGTGGTCCTTATTTAAGAAACAAGAAAGGTTGCTTATTGGCCAATTTCAAACCAGGTAGAGGAAACTATCCTGAAGATGGTGGTTTTTATACTGTGAAGGCTGATGCTTACTGGCCTAATGATTTTGGTTTATACAATATGGCTGGAAATGTTGCTGAATGGACTTCTTCTCTATATTATGAGGGGGCTTACAATTTCCAGCATGATATGAATCCGGATATCAGAATGAATGCAAAAGATAATGATCCTCCAAGGATGAAGAGAAAAGTGGTTCGTGGTGGTAGCTGGAAGGATGTAGGTTTCTTCTTGCAGAACAGCACCAGAACATACGAGTACCAAGACACAACTAAATCATATGTAGGCTTCCGTTGTGTAATTGATTTACCACCTACAAGATTGAAAAAATAATCATTAATAATCCAATCCTTACTTCACCATTAAATTTCAAAAAATGGCCGTTCAGTCAAAGCAACTAGAAAAAATCATCAACACTGTTGTCAGCGTAGGAGCTGCAGTCGTCATCTTTGGTGCATGGGCAAAAATTCTGCACAAATCTTATGCAGATGTCATGCTAACTGTAGGTCTTCTTACAGAAGCGGCTATCTTTTTAATTTATGCTTTTCTACCTCCAGCAGGTGGTGAAATGGCAGAAGTTGCTGAGGCTTTGAAAAAAGGTATGCCTGCATCAGGTTCAGCTTCAAACGATGAATTAAAGAAGTTACTTGAGCAAGAAATTAATCCTGAGAATCTCAAAAAATTAAATGAGAGTTTCGCGAAGTTTAACCAAACTGTTCAAGGTTTGACTACAATTGCAAATGTTACGGAGATGGCCAATGATTTTGCTGCAAAAGCAAAAGAAGCATCTGCAGCTTTAGCAGCAATGAACGTGTTCTATGAAAATCTCAATAAGTCAGCACAAACCATGCAGAATAGTGCAGATGATGCGAAGAAGACACAAGAGCAAATAGCGCTCCTTGCAAAGAATTTGGGTAGCTTGAACAGTGTGTATAACAATATGCTTGCTGCAATGCAAGGTCGCGGTTAATTGACTCCTGTATTCTAACATTTAAACTTATCCTATCATATGGCACTACCTAAAGATCCGCGGCAGAAAATGATCAACATCATGTACTTGGTGTTGACGGCACTGCTTGCGTTGAATGTGTCTGCCGAAATCCTTAATGCATTTAAAGTGGTTGACAATAGCTTGAGAGAATCAAACCACGTGCTTACTGGATCAAACAATGAAATTTATAAAAGCTTTGATGAATTATTAGCAGATCCAAAAACTGCTGAAAAAGCTGCTATTTGGAAACCCAAGGCAGATCAAATTAAAGCTATTGCAGCAGAGGCATATAACTTAATTGAAACCCAAAAACAAGAGCTTAAAGTTGAATCTGATCTAGATCCAGAAACTGGTGAGTTCAGAGAAGATAATATTGATGCTGCATCAAGATATTTTGATACTAAAAAAAATGGTGAGGTTCTATACAAAAAGCTGGAAGAGTACAAGAATAAAGTACTTGCAATCGATCCAGAGTTGAAGAAGGAAATAATTGATGAGTTCCCCTTGAATCTTGCAATTCCTAAATCTACAGCGGGTAATATATCTACTGGTAATGAATTGCGTGATTGGGTAAGTAGTTATTTCAACATGACACCAACCATTGCTGCACTTACAATCCTCAGTAAGTTTCAGAATGATATAAAAAACTCTGAAAATCTTGCAGCTACTTTTTGTTTAAATCAGGTAGGTTCTGTGAAACTGATTATGGATAAGTTTGAACCATTGGTGGGTACAAGTTCTACTTATTTAATGCCTGGTGAAGAAATGACAGTCGTAGCAGGACTAGGCGCTTTTAATTCTGCTGTAAAGCCTGAAGTAACTATTGATGGAAGATCTATTGCAGTGAATTCAAATGGCGTTGCAGAATCTAAGTTTAATGTTGGTGGTACAGGTTCAAGAAGTATGAATGTTACGGTAAAATTTGTAGATCCAAATACAGGAGAAGTGAAAACGGTGTCTAAAAAAGTAGATTATACCGTTGGTGCAGCCTCTGGTGTTGCAGTGTCTGCCAATAAAATGAATGTGCTTTATATTGGTGTAGATAATCCCCTAACAATAACTGCAGGTGCTGGTAGTGAAAAAGTTACCGCTCAGTTTAGTGGTGGTTCTATATCAAAGACAAGCGGAAATCAGTTTGTGGCAAAGCCTTCTGCTGGATCTTATGGTGAACATACTGTAACTGTAATGGTTGAAGGAAAAGCTGCAGGTAAAGTTGGTTTCAGGGTGAAACAATTGCCAAACCCGACTGCCTATGTTGGTAATTTGAAGGCAGGTCCAGTTCCATCTGCTTCATTCAAAGCCATGGGTGGTATTATTGCTAAGCTTGAGGATTCTGAATTTGATGCTCCTTTCGAAGTAATTAGTTATAAAATTGGTGCATTGAGTGCAGATATACCAGATTATGCCCCAGTGGAAAACAAAGGTGCAAGATGGTCAGGGGCAGCAGCAACTTTGATCAATAAGTTAAAGCCTGGTGCACTTGTAGCAATCACTGATATTACTGTGAAAGGTCCGGATGGACGTACAAGAGTACTTCCTTCAGGTCTCTCTTACAATTTGAAATAATTTGAATAAACCCTAGGGTATGAATAGTAAATGGAATAAATCGCTTTTGTTGTTGTCGTTGGTAACCTTGGTTTTTGCTGATGTAGAAGCACAAACCAAGAAGAAGTCAGTGCCAACTAAAAAGACAACTTCAAAACAGGCGTCAAAGCCAAAGCCATCAACAACGGAAGCACAGGTGATGGATGCTGGCTTTAGTGAACCGGCAAAGGACACAGTAAAACCGGTTGTGCCTGTAAAAGATCCATTTGCATTTGATTCACTCAGAATCTCTTTAAGGCCAGATGCTGCTGTAGATCGTAATCTTGTAAAGAGCAGAACGCCACTTGCCTATGAACATATTCGTGAAGATGATGCTTGGTACCGTGAGCGTGTTTGGAGAGAAATTGACATCAGAGAAAAAATGAACCTTGCCTTCAGGTACAAAGCTGAAGATGATAACGGTAATCAGCGTTTCATCAATATTTTATTGAGAGCTGTTCGTAAAGGTGATGTAACTGCATTTGATCCAAACGTAGATGATAGATTTACTACACCAATGACTGTAGCAAGAGTTGGTGAAGCAATCTCTGGAAAATGTGATTCAGTACAGGTAATTGATTGGGCAAAAGACCCAACTGGATCTAGGGGTATATTCAAAGATTCATTGGTTTGCCGTGAATTCAATCCTGATGACATTGTAAAATTCAGATTGAAAGAAGAGTGGGTTTTTGATAAGGAGTCATCACGCATGTATACCAGAATTCTAGGTATTGCTCCAATCAAAACTTATGTTGATGATGCTGGAAATGTATTAGGTGAATCTCCCTTGTTTTGGGTTTATTACCCAGATCTTCGCCCCATTCTTTCTTTATACGAAGTATACAATGGGAAGAATTTTGGAGGCAGAATGAGTTGGGAAGAGTTATTTGAGAGCCGTTATTTTGCTTCTTATATTGTAAAGTCAACAATCGACAACCCTTACGATTTGTTCATCAAGCAATATATCAAGGATGATATTCTTAGGTTATTAGAAGGAGAAAACATCAAAACCAAAATATTTAATTTCGAACAAGATCTCTGGTCTTATTAATTCGAGAACGATATCACATGAAAAAGAGCATCCATTGGATGCTCTTTTTTATTTGTTAAAGTGAGCAATTACGAGTTTTGCCTTTTTAGTGCCAACAATATTGATGAGTTCCGGTTCGCTTGCTTTTTTTATACCAGCAACAGACCTAAAATGGGTTAGTAAGTCGGTGGCCGTTTTTTTACCAATACCTTCAATGGTTTCTAGTTCATTTTTAAAAGTACCCTGACTCCTTTTGGCTCTATGAAATGTTATACCAAATCGATGAACCTCATCACGGATGCGTCTGATAAAATGAAGCACTTCGCCATTGTAATCAAGTTTCAAAGATTCCTGATCTCCAGCAAAAAATAGTTCTTCCACATTTTTGGCGAGGCCAACCAAGGTCATCTTTCCACCAAGGCCTAGCTCATTAATGGCTTCCATTGCTGCACCCAATTGTCCCTTTCCTCCATCAATAATTACCAATTGCGGAAGAGGTTCTTTCTCCTTGATGAGTCTGTCGTATCTTCTGGATACCACTTCTTTCATTGTAGCAAAATCATTAATACCCTCTACTGTTTTGACATTGAAATGTCTGTAGTCTTTTTTGCTTGGTATACCATTTTTGAAACATACCATTGCTGATACGGGGTAAGCACCTTGAAAATTCGAGTTATCGAAACATTCAATGTGTTGAGGTAAGGAGGATAAGTTTAAAGCTGATTTTGTCTTTTCCAAAAGTGCTATTTGATCGCCCTCATTTTTTGTAAGGTTGAGTATTTTGGTTTTTTTCAATTCTGTTATATGGTAATCAGCATTGGCAAATGCCATGTCTAATAGTGTTTTCTTCTCACCTCCTTTGGGTACCGTAATGGTGAATTTATCAAATCCAAAATCTATAGTAAAGGGAAGAACTAATTCACTTACTGTACTATTGTAAAGGAATTGAATGTCAACAATAGCCTGAGAAAGCATGTCTTCATCGGTTTCTTCAAGCGCGATGGTATAGGTTTTATTTAAGGCATTAGAAATAGTTCCGTTCCTGATGGCTAAATAGCTGACTATAATTTTTTGCTCATACCTAGAAAGGGCAAATACATCCAAGTCGCCTAACTTGGGACTGACTACAACTGAAGATGATTGATAGTTTTTTAGTGCATCAATTTTCTGCTGAATAAGTCCCGCCTTTTCAAAGGCAAGTTGTTCAATTAGGGTTTGTTGTTCTTTTTTATACTTGTCAATTATACCTGATAAATTCCCTTTTAATATGTGTTTAATTTGACTAATACCGTCATCGTATTCTTCCTGTGATTGAAGGGATACGCAAGGGCCTTTGCAATTGCCAAGATGATATTCTAAACAAACCTTGTACTTGCCTTTCTGAATATTAGCAGGCGAAAGATTTAAAGCGCATGTACGTAAGGGTATATGTAGCTTAATAAATGTGAGTAGTTCTCTGGCTTTGTTTGCTGATGTATACGGACCAAGGTATTCCGAGCCATCTTGTATTCTTCTTCTTGTTAGAAATACCCTAGGGAAAGCTTCTTTTTTGATTACAATAAAAGGGTAGGTTTTATCATCCTTTAATTCAATGTTGTACTTGGGTTTAAACTCTTTGATTAAAGCGTTTTCAAGTAATAAGGCATCATGTTCAGATTTTACAATCGTGAATTCAATTTTCTGGATCCTTTTAACAAGTTCATTTGTTTTATAAGAGTGATTGCTTTTTGTGAAGTAGGAGCTTACTCTCTTTCTTATGTTTTTGGCTTTTCCAATATAGATCAGCTCTCCATTGGTATCAAAATATTTATAAATCCCGGGAGCATTGGGAAGTGTAGGCTGAACTAGTTGAAAGTTGAATGTGTTCATCATTTATTGTATTGACCAGCTGTATTTTTCTGTGAGCTGCTCTTTAACTTTATTGTCTTTATAATAAAGCGAAGTAATTGTTACGCCTTTTTGTGAGGTCCATAAAATCTTTCTGAGAATGGTCAGATCATTGATTTGGTCAATTCTTTCTACATAAAAACTTTTTACTAACGCTGTACCAGGCTTGATGTTTAATTGCAGTTGTTTTATAGGTAGTTTTTTATTGTCTGTCGTGTAACTGATGTTGATATTATCAATATCAGTATCCTCCAATACAAGCTCAGTATAGGCATCAAGATTGTCTTCTTTTAATAAGTCGATGTTGAGTAGTGCGCTAGTTATTTCTCGGAATTGTTTTTTCTCAACAATAGAAGTATCCGTGTGGTTATTTCGATTTGAGTACTTGAATATTGCAATGGGTAAAGAGTCGATTTGTTTCAATTCCTGTTGCAAGAACGACTGAAAGGGAAAATACTCCTTCTCTTTTTCTGTTTTGCAAGCCGCTAACAGGGTAATGAGTGCAAGTAGCAAAAAGTTGACTTTCATTTGCCAAAATTACATCAGCAAACTTCTAATTAATTGTTTTTATGATACCAACCTTAATGCCCATATCCATCAGGTTCTCTTTAACAGGGTACTTGTCTTTGAAACTGGACAATATTTGATACCTGAATTGGGGAGCAATACTCCACCTGTAACCCTTGTTTTCGAAATTGACACTGGCTTCAACAGCACCATTGATATTCCAGTTCCTGTTAAGGCTGGGTTCTTTTGCGTAATTCTGAAGGTTAGAAGACAGCAAATAAGAGTAATTAGCAAAAACATAGGTTGGTTGAATGCTTGATCCAACAGAAAAGTTCAGTTTTTCATCACCGCTCACCCTGTAATCAAAACCCATTGGTATTGAAAGCATGTAATGTTCATTTTGTATAGTAGCTGGTGAAAGTCCTTCGTTATTACGATACATTGAAACTGCGCTTAAAGGGGTTCCTGAACTACTGTTGTTTACTGAATAAGTAGCAATTTCAGGAATTGAGCTAAAGGCTTTTATCTGGTATTGATTATAATTGGCCTGTATACCAGTCCTGATACTTAATCTTTTGCTTAATGGGTAAATCATAGCAGTTCCCAATTCAAATCCCATAGCAGGCTTATGGTTGACCACATCTTTAACATCTCTCGCAAAAACAGCGTTGGTGCTCAAAGAATAAACTGCGTATTGATAAATATTTCTCGTGGCTTGACCTTCAAGTCTTCTATAGCCCACACTCGGACCACCATAAACTTGCCACTTGATGTCTTTGCTGATGTTTTTGGCGGTTGTTACCACCAAATCAATTGTTTCAGATAAACTATGTTTCTTTTCTTCTTTTGGTGCGGCCACGGTTGAAGAAACTGCAGGTGTAGGGATTAAGGCTAGTCGGCCTTCTATTTGATGAGGTAGGTCTAAACTTAGTGATCGTTCATTTATGATAGCGGGTGAAATTAGATCCGACAATTGCTGAGTGGGTTGCGGACTTTTTGAAACTCGATTTGCCTGAATAGGGATAAATAATTCAGGTAATTGTAGTGTATTATTCTTTAGGTTGGATGAAGGGGAACTTATAAACTGGTATAGGCTCTGCTTTTGGTTGAGAAGCCCTTTTGAAAGTTCATTTTTTTTAACATGGATACTGATAGATGCGATAAACAGAAATAATATTGTGAGAGATGCATAGCGCCATCCATTGTTTGGATGTAATTCTTTATGAATGTTTGTCCAAACTCGGTCAGAAGGATATAAAAGGTATTGATCACTTTTTTCCTTCAGTAATTCATCCATCTCCTCTTTCGAATAACGCTTCATTTCTTGTTTTAATCAACCCAACTATCAATGTGCCTTCACAGTGGAAAGCCATTTTGTACTTTCTTTTTTTGGCTGAAGGATGTTCTTTTTTATAAGTAATTCTTCCAGCATGTTTTTAGCTCTTGTGTATTGAGACCTGCTTGTACTTTCCTCTATTTCCAACATAAAGCCAATTTCCTTATGAGAATAGCCCTCAATGGCATAAAGGTTTAATACTGTTCGGTAGCCAACGGGTAAAGAGCGTATACATTCAACAACTTGTTTTGCTTGCAATATGGCAGGGATATTATCTTCTTTAATCA
>JBDLUR010000220.1:0-3474 GCA_039805205.1 Bacteroidota bacterium | reverse complement strand
GCTCATGTGCAATAGTCCCTTCCCATCTGTTCTCGTCGGTCAGTTCTCTAGCATCTTGTTGAGCAAATTCTTGGTGCAGGGTAGCAGTAGTGTTTTCCATCGCGCCTGCTACATAATCTCTAGCCGTCATCTGACTGTATTTTACCCAAGGATAGTCAACGCCAGTCAGTTTAGAAAAATAGGTCATCATTTCTGGGGTATTGCCAAAGATTTTTTTCGCTACTGGTCCGTATTCAGGTTCAACATAATAGTTGACTTCTTTTCCTCTCCAACTGTCTTTGGCTACTGCATAGTCGCCAACGCCCATAAAAAATAAATAGGGTGAGTGAGGGAGATCCATTTTCCAGTAGTCGGTTCTTGTGCCATCAGCATTAGATTTCTGACTGATCAATTTACCATTGCTCAACGAAACATATTTAGAAGGCACGGTCATGTATAATTCCTGTGTTGTTTTTTGTTGTGTTTGATCGATAGTAGGGAACCATACTGAGTTTGACTCAGTTTCACCTTGTGTCCATATTTGCACAGGTTTATTTTTGTCTTCTCCCTTTGGGTTAATAAAGAAAAGTCCCTTCGTGCCTAGCATGGGGTCTCTTCCCGACTGCTTTTCATACTCATCAGGTTTGGCGGTGTATTCTACATACACCGTGTATTTTTCTCCCTTTTTGTAGGTCTTATCCAATTGTATTTTAAGTTGCTCGTTATTGTAGGTGTATTTTAATGGTTTAACACTATTATTGGATGACAATCCGAGTACTTTGATCTCCATCCCTTTTGCATCTAAAGTGAGTTCTGAAGTGGGTGAAAAATGTGGTGTAAGCGTTACCCAAGCTTTTCCGTACAGATAAGACTTTTGATAATCGAATTTCACATCCAACTTGGTGTGCACAAGATTGTTGATTCTTTCTGGTGTGAAACGAGGTGTTTTTTTCCAGCTGGTATCTATGGCTGGGACATCTTGTGCATTACTTATAAAAGAGAATGCAAAAGCCATCATCAAGAATAGTAGTTTCTTCATCATTATAAATTTGTAGTCAAAGATATAATTACGCAGTTCTTGTTTATTTTTAATTGTATGAACGGCAAAAACATCCGTCTGGTGTAGATTCTTTTGGTAATTTTGAAGTATGCGCTTGTGTAAATTGAAGTCCATCCTATTGTTTATCCTATTTCATGTAGGAATTGTTCCTATGCTCATTGCACAGCATTATGTATTTATTGAAGCTGAGGGACAGCAGCCTTTTTATGTAAAGAAGGGAGGGGAGACCTATTCTTCTACGGCCTCAGGTTTTATTGTCTTATCTAAGCTTGTTTCACAAGACATTGATATTATCATTGGCTTTCCCAATAAGTTATATCCTGAGGTGGCTTTTAAAAATATTGTAGTGCAGAATGATCGAGGTTTTGCGTTGCGTCAACGAGAAGGCAAAGGGTGGGTGTTGGTTGATCGCCAAACTGCTTCTGTAATTGCAGGAGGGGTGGTTGATAGTCGACAAACCTCATTATCAGCTACATCATCCTCATCAGGATTTGCCGACTTATTAGCAGATGCAACAGGGGATAAAACATTACTAGAGAAATCGATTGTAATAAGTGCACCAAATGAAAAGACTACTGCCGTCGTTTCAAAACCAAAAGCAAGTGTTGTCTCATCCAAACCTCAGGGTAATATAACGCAAACCAATAAAGCAACTACTCTCGGTGCTGTCCGATCTTATATTCAATTAGAAGATAGTTCTCTTTTGCGAATCGCTTATTTCGAAAAAGGAGCCAAGAATAATTGGGATACCATTATTGTTGAAATTGAAAAAAGGATAAACGCTCCTCAACTTCCTAAGCAAGCATTGCTCAACAATACAGCAAATCAGTCTTCTGTTGTATCATCAATTTCAAAAGAACCAATAATTGAATTGTCCAAAGCATCTGCTGATGTTGTTGAAACAGTTGATTGTTCTCATCCAATTGCATTACCAAAAGATGTGCGTGAGCTTCAAAGAAAAATGGCAAAAGCTGCATCGTTAGAAGAGCAAATAGACTATGCATTAAAAGCCTTCAGTGAAAAATGTTTTACGACCAAGCAAGTTAAAGAACTAGGAGTACTATTTTGGGAAGAACAAAATAGGCTCACTTTTTATAGTCGGCTTAGAAAATATGTAGCGGACCCATCCCTATATGGAGAATTAGAACAAAGCTTCTTGCAAGAGGCCAGTAAAAAAGCCTTTAGGGATATGCTTAAAAAACAACAGCTTTAAACAAGATCCTATATGCACACCTATTTTCTGGCATTAGGATACAAGGGCACTAGGTATGCAGGCTTTCAAATACAGAACAACGCAAAGACTATACAAGGCGAAATAGAGAAAGCCGCATCAATCTATTTAAGAACACCTTTAGCGTTAACAGGATCGTCCAGGACAGATGCAGGCGTTCATGCGCGATTAAATTATTTTCATTTTCAGAGTGAACTTGAATTGGGTGATGAGTTTATTTATCATGTTAATGCCATACTACCTTCAGATATAGTATTAAAAGGGGTTTATAAAGTTCCCGAAGGAAGTCACGCTCGGTTTGATGCAATTGCAAGGCGATACACTTACCATTTATATAATACAAAAGATCCCTTTCAAGACGATAGGGCTTGGTATTATCCTTATCCGATGGATGTGTCTTTATTGAATGAAGCAGCAATAACCTTGTTGGGTGAATATGATTTCACCAGTTTCGCTAAAACACGAACGCAGGTATATACACATATATGCCGCATTGAAACTTGTCATTGGGAACAAACGGCAAGTGGGTGGGTATTAACAGTCCAGGGCAATCGTTTTTTACGAGGAATGGTAAGAGCATTAGTCGCAACAATGGTTAAAGTGGGAAGAAGAAAAATAACAGTTGATGAATTTATGCAGATAAGAACTGCAATGAATAGTAAGTTAGCTGACTTCTCAGCACCCGCTCATGGTTTACATTTAGATAGCGTAATCTATCCTGAAAGCATTGCTCAACTTTTTGTTTAAATTTTCTTTCGCTTGAAAGCCGCTACCAGTAAGGCATTCAAGAAATCTTAGAAAAAAGAATGAATTTATTTTGAACGAATGAAAAAAGCGTCCTATATTTGCACCCCGCCACACAAAAAGCGGAGTTCTTTAAAACGATTTATCAGAAAAATTTTTCAAACATTTTTGAAAAATTATTTTGTCAGATAAAATTAAACAGCTACCTTTGCACTCCCAATTAAAAACGGGCAGCGCAAAACGCTGAAAGATCTTTGAAAGTTTGGAAAGCAGTAACACTCAAATGATTGGTGAATAACCAATCAGAGGTAAGGTAAGACGCAAATTTTACAAATTAAATTGAGCAATCAATTTCTACATTATTTACAATGGAGAGTTTGATCCTGGCTCAGGATGAACGCTAGCGGCAGGCTTAATACATGCAAGTCGTGGGGCAGCACGGTGTAGCAATACATGGGTG
>JBDLUR010000219.1:0-4769 GCA_039805205.1 Bacteroidota bacterium | reverse complement strand
TGAAGAGGAGCAAAAGAAAACCAGAATAATTGTCCATTTGAGTTTTGCTGTCATCTTCTTGGTCTGCATCATGCTATTCAAGTGGATCAACAATAAATCAATTATTGCCGTCATTCTTGATTTAGCTGGCTATACTTATGGTCCGCTTTTGGGCTTATTCTCCTTTGGCATGTTTACAAAAAGAACCCTACCCAAGGGCTATGGCGTAACCATTGTTTGCCTGATTGCCCCTGCCATTTGTTATGTACTAGGCAAATTTGCACCTTCCCTTTTTGACGAGTACCAAATTGGATTTGAAATGCTGCTCATCAATGGACTGCTCACATTTTTGGGGTTATGGTTCATTTCTAAAAAACAAACAGTCTAAATTTTTGCTTTTTTACAACACCTTCGGTTTGATGAAAAAGGGCTAGAATCGTAAATTTGCGCAACATGGATTTAATTCATCAGTTGGCCCACGACTATGCCTTGAAACACAGCTCACCGATGGATGATCTCCTCAGTGAAATCCATCAGTATACCCTAGAAAACCATCCTGAATCTCATATGATCAGCGGACCCTTGCAGGGAAACCTGCTCACCATGATCAGCAGGATGATTCAACCCAAAAGAATACTTGAAATAGGCACTTTTACAGGATACAGTGCTATTTGCCTTGCAAAAGGCCTAAAAGGTGATGGGTTTTTACATACAATAGAGTCTAGACCGAGTGAAGCCAAAGTAGCAAGAGAATTCTTTGATAAAAGCAAATTCAAAGACCAGATTATTCTACACGAAGGTGATGCGAAAGAAGTGATCAAGGATTTACATGAATCATGGGACCTTGTATTTGTAGATGCAGATAAGACCGGCTATATCAACTATTTTGACCTATTGATACAACACGCAAAATCAGGTTCTTGGATGTTGTTTGACAATGTCTTTTTCCACGGAGAAGTACTCAAGGAAAAACTAAGTGGTAAAAACGCTAAAGCCATTGATGAATTTAATCAATACATCAGTAAAGACCAACGCGTTGAAAAACTGATGCTGACAATTAGAGACGGATTAACCCTTTTGTATATAAAATGAAAATGATGAGATTGAAAAACCTTCTGCTTGTATTATTTTTCTTTACAGCTTTATTGCTGAACAAATATTCCTATGCTCAAGATAGCTATAGAGAACAAATCATCCAATACATTGAAACATATGCCCCTCTTGCAATTAAGGAAATGAACAGAACCGGCTTTCCTGCCTCAATTAAAATTGCACAAGGTATTCATGAATCTGGAGCGGGAAGAAGCAATTTAGTATCAAGATCCAACAACCATTTTGGCATCAAATGCAAAAGCAGTTGGGAGGGAGAAAAGGTTTACCACGACGACGATGAAGAAGGTGAATGTTTCAGAAAATATGAATCTGCAGAAGCTTCCTATGTTGATCATTCCGACTATTTAAAATCCCAAACTCGTTACGCCTTTCTATTTGAATATGAAGCAGACGATCACGTATCATGGGCTTGGGGACTAAAAAAAGCTGGATATGCAACAAGTCCGGTTTACGCAGAAACCATCATCAAATATGTTGAAACCTATCAATTAAACGAACTCAATCAGTTTGATGATGCAGAAGAAGATGAAGTTGACTTATCGGAATACTTGAGCATGGTAAGAAGCAATTTGCCCATGAATAACTCATCTTCAACAGTAACGGTTTCAGCTCCTACTATAAAAACAGAACCAACGAAAGCATTTGAAGAAGTTGAAGAAAAAATCAGAGCAAATAATACCAAAAAAAGCAATGCCCTTTACCCAAGTGGCATTTTTAAAATTAACGGATCGAAGGTTATATATGCCGAAGAGGGAACATCATTGCTGTCATTAGCGAAAAAGTACAAGGTACAGGCCTCTTCTATCCTATTATTCAATGAGCTGCCTAAAAAAACTACTGTACTTAAAAAGGACCAGTTGGTTTACCTTCAAAGAAAGAAGAAAACAGGTAAAAAAACTCACCACCGTGTTAGAAAAGGTGAAACGCTGGTAGACATTAGTCAGAAAGAAGGAGTGCAACTTGCCAGCATATTAAAATTCAACAAAATGAAAGCCGGGCAACTACCGAAATCAGGCCAGAAATTATTGTTGAAGGAACTCGCTATCAAAGAATCAATTGTAGCAAAAAATTCAAGTAAGTCATCTTCTAAAAAGAATAAATCAGTTGTTCATGTTGTGAAAAACGGAGAGTCACTTTGGACGATTGCAAGGAAATACAATGTAACAGTCAATTCAATTAAAAGCGCTAATAAACTAAAGAGCGAAGATCTGGATATTGGACAATCGATTAAAATTCTGAAATAAATGAACAAGCAAATTCTAGACAAATCATTCAAGCCCTATCTCACACAGACTGTGATAGGTGAAGCAATTGAAAGGATTGCCAATCAAATCAATCAAGATTACAGCGATAAAAATCCGCTTTTCATTGCTATCCTCAATGGTTCATTCATTTTTGCATCAGATCTTTTTAAAAAAATCAATATTCCAGCAGAGATTAGTTTTATCAAACTCGCATCTTATCAAGGAACAAAATCAACCGGCAATGTCATTACAGCAATCGGACTAGAAACTGATTTGTATGACAGAAATGTTATCGTTTTAGAAGACATCATTGATACAGGAAAAACACTTTCTGCATTCTTACCTCAATTAGAACACCAACAACCTAAATCTTTGAAAGTATGCACGTTGCTGCACAAAAAGGAAGCAACGCAATACCCTGTAACGATAGATTACCTTGGATTTGAAATACCTAACCTCTTCGTTGTAGGATATGGACTCGACTACAATGGATATGGTAGAAATTTAGATCAGATTATGCAAATAGATGAGTAGTCCAAAACTAGCTAAACATCTCTTTTACCTTGGCATAAAAACTTTTCTCGTTCTTTTCGGGTTGCGGTTGGAAATTCTTGGCATCCTTTAACTTCTCCATCATTTCCTTTTCTTCAGATGTAAGCGTTTGAGGCGTCCAAACATTCACATGAATCAATTGATCGCCTTTCTCATATGAATTGATGGCTGGGAAACCCTTGCCTTTCAACCTGAATATTTTTCCACCTTGTGTACCTGCAGGAATTTTAATTTTTGCTCTTCCATCAATTGTAGGCACTTCAGGATTAGCGCCAAACACAGCATCAGTGAAACTAATGTGCATATCATAGATAACATTCAAATTGTCTCTTTGCAATTCTGGATGTTGCTCTTCTTCAATCAACACAATCAAATCACCAGGGGCACCACCTCGTTCACCTGCATTACCCTTTCCGCTTAAGCTGAGCTGCATGCCATCTTGCACACCTGCAGGGATATCTATATTGATTGTTTCTTCAGTATATACCCTACCCTCGCCTTTACATGAAGTACATTTGCTGGTGATGGTAGAACCTTCTCCATTACAAGTTGGACAAGTACCAACTGTTTGCATCTGACCCAAAAACGTATTGGTTACTTTTCTAACTTGTCCTGAACCATTACAAGTACCGCAATTCTGAATTGAATTTTTGTCCTTAGCACCTGAACCTGTACAAGAAGAACAGGTTGTATATTTTTTTACCTTGACAGTTTTATTAGCACCTTTAGCAATTTCCTCATAATTCATTTTGAGTTTAATGCGCAGGTTGCTACCCCTGGTACCTCTTGCTCTTCCGCCACTTCGCTGACGTCCTCCGCCACCAAAGAAACTTCCAAATATGTCATCGCCAAAAATATCTCCAAAATTGCTGAAGATATCATCCATATTCATTCCATGGGCACCACCGCCACCTCTTCCATTTACACCTGCATGACCAAAACGATCATATTGCGCACGTTTATCCTGGTCACTTAAAACTTCATACGCCTCAGCAGCTTCCTTGAATTTTTCTTCTGCCTCTTTATCACCAGGATTTCTATCAGGATGAAATTGCATCGCTACTTTACGGTACGATTTTTTGATTTCATCTGCAGTCGATGATTTCGATACTCCCAATATTTCGTAATAATCTCTTTTTGACATAGTCGTTTGTTTTGTTGCAGCTTATTTCCCTACAACCACTTTTGCAAATCGAATAATCTTATCATTCAAAGTATATCCCTTCTCTACTTCATCAACAACCTTACCTTTCATGTTTTCATCAGGCACAGGTATCTCAGTAATAGCTTCGTGAAAATCTGCATTGAATTCTTCGCCAATTGTTTTCATTTCTTTCACTCCCTTCGACTGCATCGTATTTCTCAACTTGGCAAAAACCAATTGAATCCCTTCCTTAATTTGTGCCACATCATCACTCTTTTGTATTTGTCTCTCCGCGCGATCACAATCATCCATCACTTCCAATAGTGACTGTATCACTTCCCTGCCTGCTGTTTGTATAAGCTCTACCCTTTCTTTTGCATTTCTTCTTTTAAAATTGTCGAAGTCGGCATAAAGTCTAATGAATTTCTCTTTTTGCTCCTCTAATTCTTTCTTTAACACATCGAGCTCAGAGGCTGATTCAGGCTGATTGAGTTCTTGCTCCTGGGCAGACATCGGCTGTTCTTCGTTGTTCATCATATCTTTTTCTTCCATGTTCATTGATTTGCACTATTACTGCTCAAATGGCTTGCCACACTATGAAATCAAGCCAAATTGTCTGATTTTCTTCAGAAAATGCAAATTTCAGTCATTTCCACGAAAGTTTACCTTTGCATCATGAAGAAAGTAGTGCTTAAGCGAAAAATCAGCAACAGAATAGCCAATGGTCACCCTTGGAT
>JBDLUR010000218.1:0-3305 GCA_039805205.1 Bacteroidota bacterium | reverse complement strand
ACCCATTAATCCACCCGTTGCATCTTTATACATATCGAGGTAGGTATTGATGTAACGCGTAACTGCTTCTTTATCTAATTTATCAACTTCTAGTCCCGTTGCTTCCGGTGATGCAGGATGGTTTTCTCTTCCAGTGAGCGAATATCCTAATCTGATGATAGTCCATTTTCCTATAGGTGCATCCCAGTTGAGATTTCCCTCTGCATCCATTTTGTTGGTCAGGTCGATGATATCTGAGATTGAAATTGCATCTGATTTTTCAGCTGACATATAGGGAATTTCTCTCCAAGGGTCGAAGCCTGCTTTATCTTCAAATTGATCAATGCGATCAGTATTGTATAAAATAAATTCAGCAACATCAGCATTTTGTGGTTTGCCAGCACCCATGCCAAACATGGCCATCATTGGATCTACTTCTTGTTTAAATGGTTTGAATGCAAGGCGCCAGTATTTTGCTGTTGTTGGTTCAAAGGCAACAGTATTGTGTGGAACCACACTGCCACTTACTTGTGCAATAGTTTTAAAGTTGATGCCATCGTTGCTGACTTGCAAGAATCTATTTTTTGGACCGCCATAGAAATCTTCTTGTGGGAGATGTTGGGCGCCTGAAACTGTAAATGCTTTAAAAGTTACAGGTTCATTGAAAGTATACTGAATCCATAAATCTTCTTCGTAGCTTTTAAATGGAATCTGAGCAACTTTAGTAATACTTCCATCAGTTAAATCAGAAAGATTGAAACTACCGCCACTAGACGTAACAATTGGGTTCAGTTCACGTATTGTTTTTTCATGTGCAGGTTGTTTAAAGGCAATAACTGCAGCGTCAGCATAAAACTCTGGTAAAATTTTAGATGAGGATCCTAACCCACCACCATTTTGCTTAGCATTTTGGAATTTGCCGGTGCTGCTAGGAGGTTGATTAAGTTTGCCATTGTAAGTTGCTCCACCATTGATGGTAGTAGTCGACCAAACATATTTCTTCATACCATCTTTAGGCGCTACCCATGGTCCGCCTGTAACACTCCAACCTGGTGAACCAGCTATAGCCAGTTCAAGTTTTTTTTCTTTGGCCAGTTTTGTGGTAAATAGAAAAGCATCCTTCCATTCTGGTGACATGTATACCAGTTTCTTCTTCACTGCCACAGGCGTAAGTAGATTCGCATCAAAATTCATGAGTCCGCCTATACCCGATTTTTCCATCCATTCCATGTCTTTTTGAATTCCCTCTTTGGTGATGTTTCCATTCATCCAATGCCACCAAACACGTGGCTTTGCTGCTGCTGGAGGGTTGATGAAGTTTTGGTACACTTGATCTTGAGCGAATGAAGTTATACTGATTAGAAAGAAGAGGGCTAATAAAAGTTTTTTCATGTTGGCTGGGTTGATAGACTGAATTTAGTCATTTCTATATGGTTAGATGCCATTTCAAGGTGGAGCATTCTGTTTAATATATTAGTATATTTAAAATAAAAAAATGAACATTAAAAAGATACTTACCTATGTCTTTGTTGGGCTGACAGTAGCCATGATAGTTTTTAGCGGTGTAATGAAATTAATTGGATTTGAAGAAGCCGTTAAAACATTGAATGCAGTCGGTGTGGGGCCTTATATTAACTATTTAGGCTTGATGGAGATAGGGTTCTCCATCTTGTTTGTTTTTGCACCGACAAGAAAAGTTGGGTTTACTTTATTGAACTGTTATTTTGCAGGAGCCATTGCAACAGATTTATCGCATGGGTCAACAATTCTTAATCCCTCAATGCCTTTGGTAATGATTTGGATTTCTGCCTTGTTACTTGATAAGTCTATCTTGTTGCCAAGTAAACAAGCATAGCGTAAGCTGTTGACTGAATGTTGAACTTGTAGGTAAGATTTCAATTATTTTACTGCATCGAAGGCTAACTTTTCCAGATAGGATAGTGTTCTAGGAAGATCGAAGGGTGCGCGTTGAAACATGAAAATGGTAATTACTCTTTTCTTTCGATCGACTAAATAGGATGTATTGAAAGCTCCTCCCCAGAAAAATGATCCTGGTGTGGCGCCTGTAACCTGACTTCCTTCAGCAGTAGTTACACCCACTCCTAGTCCGAATGTATTTTTCGATTTCATTCCACCTGTGGTATACGTTTCACCATTTAATTGACCTGTCGCTAAGCTATCTATCCAATTTGCAGGAAGTAGTCGTTTGTTTTTTCCATATTCACCATTGTTCACCAAGCAAACAAGCAATTTTAAATAGTCGTGAGGAGTTGATACCATGCCCCCAGCGCCAGATTCCATGGTAATATCTTCCATAATAGGGTAGTCGATTGGAAAAAATTGATTCCCCATTTTCATTAATGCACCAGATGCCGTGCTAACATGCACAGGAAGTAGTCTTGTGTGTTTGTTTGCTGGTAATTTAAAATAGGTGTCGTTCATGTTTAAGGGAGCAAGGATGTGCTGGTTTAAATAGGCGCTTAATTTCATTTTACTTACTACTTCAACCCAACGCGCTAGCACATCAGTGCTGGTGCCATAACTAAAGCGTTGACCAGGTTGGTGAACCAATGGCATTTTGGCAATTTGTTTGACTTCTTCTTCTAAACTTTTATATTGAAAGTTCAAGGGTTTTTCAAGTTGATATTGCTTGAATAAGGTAGCAAATTGAGGCCATTCATCTACTGAAGAAATACCTGAAGTATGGCTTAAGAGATGCCTTAGTGTTATTGATTTATTTCTTTCAACCAATTCGATTTCAGTTCCTTTTTTTACCGCGACTTGTTGAGGTTTGAACTCAGGCAACCAATTTTCTATTGGGGCATCTAAATTGATTTTTTCCTTGGCTACCAGCTGAAGTGCTGCTATTGATACGATAAGTTTTGTTTGAGATGCAATGCGAAATACTGCGTCTACAGTCATGGTGTCTTTGTACTCTGCGTCTTTCCAACCATAAGTTGCCTCATGCATAATTTTTCCATTCTTCCATACAAGGGCAACGCCACCAGATACTTTTTTATTGGTAATCAATCCCTGAATTTCTTTGTCGAGCTTCTCAAAAGGTTGGGCAAACGCATTAAGTCCTTGAAACAGTAGAATAAATAAAATTATGGGTCTCATTCGATCTTTGTTTGTCTGCAAAACTAATCATCCTATTTTACCCTAATGTGAAGTTTAAATGGGTTATTGAAACAATAACCATTTTTTGGATGTTGGGAGATCTGTAAAAAAATAAAGGGATCTCACCTGAGATCCCTTCGTGCACACCACCTGGTGTACTAGCTCAATTGAGCTTATTTAGGCAGAACAACTGAGTCAATTACGTG
>JBDLUR010000217.1:0-2978 GCA_039805205.1 Bacteroidota bacterium | reverse complement strand
CCTAATAAACGACACTGAATCTCTCCTTTCGTAACTGGCAACATGATGCTCCCGCCAACAAACCCACTACAAACATCTGTTCCTCCACTAAGAGAAATCAACCACACATCAGATTTTACATGCTCATACACCCATGCGTATGCATCAGCAGTTAATGGTGATCCTGTCGAGCCTATGGTCTTTAAATATGGAAAATGATTCGCGTTATAATGCAAACCAGATTTCTGACAATGAATCAAGTAAGCTGCTCCAACACCAACATGATGAATATTGATTTCAGCAGCAAGTGTCCAAATTCTATCTGTATTTGGATAGCTTGGTGCTCCATCATAAATAACCAAGGTTGCACCTACCAAGAGTGAAGAAATAGAAAAGTTCCACATCATCCAACCTGTAGTAGAATACCAGAAAAATCGATCACCCCGTTTAACATCCCAATGCAAAAGCATTACTTTAACATGCTCTATCAAATTACCTCCAACACCATGTGTAATCGCTTTAGGTATTCCAGTTGTACCAGAAGAATACAATACCCATAATGGATGATCAAATGACAATGGTTCAAAAACAATTTCACCACCATCAACTTGCATGATATCATCCCAATCGTGGTACCCTAAAGCAGAAACCTTTTGTTCTTCATTATTAAGGACTACGGTATATTTTATGGTAGATATAGTATCACACAAATAGGAAATCTGCTCTGTCTTATCAAATGATTTACCATTATAAACAGTTCGATTGGTAGCAAATAGTAAATCAGGCTCAATCTGAGCAAATCGCTGAACAATAGCATCGTTACCAAAATCAGGAGAACAACTGCTCCAAACAGCGCCTATTGATTGTGTTGCTAAGAAGGCAACTACATTTTCAGGTATGTTAGGTAGAACAGAAACTACCCTATCGCCTTTTTTTAAACCAAGCGATTTCATCCAAGCAGCAAGACTTGCAACTTGTTTATACAGTTGATCCCATGAAATTTCAACAACTTGATCATGTGATTCTTCAGCAAAAACTATTGCAGGAAACTGATCGTTTGCATTTTTAAAAATAGCTTCTGCATAATTTAAGGACACACCCTCAAACCATTTTGCTCCAATGAAATCATCACCCGTGAATGAAAGAACAGGTTTATCATCAGGGAAAGAAAACAGATTAGCGAACTCAACAAAGTATCTCCAAAATAATTCTACATCATCAATACTCCATTGATACAAAGATGGATAATCAGGAAATGACAATCCTTTCTGCATCTGGAGCCATTGCATAAAGGCATACAAATGCGAAGATTGCTTTTGTTGTTCGCTAGCTTCCCATAAAATATCTGCTGTCATTGCAAACTATAAGTTTCCTCTTAATCCCTGCTCTCTTTCTAAAGCTTCAAACAAAGCCTTGAAATTACCAGCACCAAAAGATTTTGCACCTCTGCGTTGGATGATTTCATAAAACAATGTTGGTCGATCTTCTACAGGTTTTGTAAATATTTGCAATAAATAACCCTCATCATCACGATCAACTAATATACCTAATGGACGAAGTTTTTCAATATCTTCTTCAATTGGACCAACACGTTTAGCTAAGTCATCATAATAGGTGCCCGGCACTTGAAGAAACTCGACACCTCTTGAACGCAACTTGGTGACCGTCTCCATGATATTGTCAGTCGCGATGGCAATATGTTGAACACCCGGACCACCATAGAAATCCAAGTACTCTTCTACCTGAGATTTTTTCTTTCCTTTCGCTGGTTCGTTAATAGGGAATTTAACATAGCCATTACCATTACTCATCACTTTACTCATCAAGGCTGAATACTCTGTTGAAATTTGCTTGTCATCGAATGTGAGAATATTTCTGAACCCCATCACATCCTCATAAAACTTCACCCAAGGATTCATTTCATTCCAACCCACATTTCCCACACAATGGTCGATATACTTTAAACCAACAGGCTCAGGATTGTACTCAGATTTCCATTCTCTGTATCCTGGCAGAAATATTCCATTGTAATTTTTACGTTCTACAAACAAATGGACGGTATCACCATAGATATGAATTCCACTCATCACTACTGTACCTTTATCATCGGTTATTTCCTTTGGTTCCATGTAAGCCTTTGCACCTCTAGAAGTTGTTTGATGAAAAGCATCACGCGCATCATTAACCGTTAACGCAATTGCCTTTACACCATCACCATGAAAAGTAGTATGCTGTGCGATTGGATGTTCTGGATGTAATGCAGTAGTGAGTATTAAACGCACTTTGTCTTGCTTCAATACATAAGAGACTTTTTCACGGTCGCCTGTCTCGGGACCTGAATATGCTAATCCCTCATATCCAAATGCAGTCTTATAATAGTGTGCAGCTTGCTTTGCATTGCCCACATAGAACTCAACAAAATCAGTTCCCAACAATGGAAGGAAATCTGTAATCGTAGACTGTGCTGTATTTTTTGAAACTTCTGTGCTCATACTATTCAATATTAAATTGCCAACTTTTATGATAGGTTTCGTCTTCAATCTCTAAGGCATGTTCGGTAAGCATAAGTGGCCTGAAAGGATCAATCATCACAGCTAATTCATCTGTCTTCTCTTTGCCTATACTTTTCTCTACGCTTCCTGGGTGCGGACCATGAGGTATGCCACCAGGGTGTAGTGTAATCTGTCCTTTTACAACGGACTTCCTACTCATGAAATCACCATCAACATAATACAACACTTCATCACTATCTACATTACTATGGTTATATGGAGCCGGAATTGCTTGTGGATGATAATCGTATTTGCGTGGTACAAAAGAACAAACAACAAAATTGCCTGCTTCAAATGTTTGGTGCACCGGTGGTGGTTGATGAATACGTCCAGTGATGGGTTCGAAATTATGAATAGAAAAAGCCCATGGATAATGATACCCATCCCATCCAATAAAATCAAATGGATGTGTACCATATACATAAGGATAAATCAATCCTTGCTTTT
>JBDLUR010000216.1:0-6232 GCA_039805205.1 Bacteroidota bacterium | reverse complement strand
TACACCGGACCTAGTTCTCCATTTTCATCAGCCCACTCATCCCAAATACTCACACCATTGTCCTTCAAATATTTAATGTTGGTTTCACCTTTCAAAAACCACAGTAATTCATGTATGATACTTCTTAAATGCACTTTTTTGGTGGTAACCAATGGAAACCCTTCATTCAAATCAAACCTCATTTGATAGCCAAAAACACTTCTTGTTCCTGTTCCCGTTCTATCACTTTTATCAGTACCGTTATCTAAAATATGTTTTACTAAATCCAAATAGGCTTGCATACAATTTTATTTACTTTATCAATTCATGAATAACAGTTCCAACATTACCACTAGGCATTTGTATTTTCAAAAGGGCTGCAATTGTTCCAGCTATATCGCTCATATAGACATTACGATACAATAGCCCCTGCTTTACACCCCAACCCATCCATAAGAGTGGAATATGTGAATCATATGGATACATTGAGCCGTGAGTAGTTCCAGATGCATTAAAACTAAAAAAATATCCTGGCTTATATACCAATTGCACATCACCAGCTAACTTATGATTGTATCCTTTTTGAAACATCTCTTTGTACTCTACAGGTAAATTAGCAAGACTGATACTTTCATTATCAAATGCCAATAGAATATCTGGATGCTTGTTGAGCTGCTCAATGTAAAAGGATTTAACCGCTTTATAATCTGCACCCATTGAATCAATATATGATTTATCCAAATAAATCTGGTAATTAGCAGAGGCCTCTACCAATCGCTTTAAACCATATTTTGCCATGGTTGCATTTTCAGCTTCTTTCCCTGGCTTCATTCCTTTTGCAGGAATTTGATTAGCATTCAAATAACCAGGAACATGTGCAACACCGTGATCTGCGGTCATGAAAAACAAATACTGACCCTTGCCAATTTTTTGATCTAAATAACTCAAGAAAGATGCAATCTCTTTATCCAACTTGATATAAGTATCTTCAATTTCAACTGAATTAGGTCCGAATGAATGACCAATATAATCTGGAGAAGAAAGACTAATTGCTAGAAAATCAGTAATTGAATCCTTCCCTAATCCCTCAGCCTCTAGCGCAGCTTTTGAAAAACTTAAGGTAAGCGTATTCCCCCAAGGAGTTGATGAAATGGCTCCAAAATTTTTACCAATATTAGCCTCTAGCTTTCGTGGAAATGGATTCTTGGTATAGGCAGTATTTTCTCTATCACTTTGGATATAGGTCTCTAATGGGTGGCTTAACTCCCAGTTCATGCTATACATGGAATCAACAACCCTTCGTTGGTTAAATGCCATGGCCCATGCGGGTAAAGCATTCATGTACCAGGTACTGGATACAAAATTTCCAGAATTAGGTTCATACCAATATGCAGCATCTCCTGCATGTCCTGCTGGCAAAATACTTCCCCTATCCTTAATGGCTACACCAACAACCTTAGACCGGAAATTAGTGGCTAATTCAAGTTCATCTGTTATGGTAGTTGTAATTAAATTCTTAGGAGACATCGGTTCGCCCTTTCCTGCACCGCCAACTATTTTTACTGAATCATCTTCAACACAATACACATCCCGTTTTAGAGACCTATCATACCACTCATTTCCCATTATACCATTGATAGCAGGTACTGACCCGGTATAAACTGAAGCATGCCCTGCTGCAGTAACGGTTTGCGCATATGGAATGTATGCATTTTCACAACTGAATCCCTCTTTTAACAAGCGTTTGAAGCCACCCTCTGTGTACCTGTTCTGGTATCTGTAGATGAAATCCCATCGCATTTGATCCACCATCATGCCCACCACTAGCTTTGGCCTTGATTTACTGGACGCAGGAGCAGTCTGACCCACAACAGATCCAACAAAAAGCAATAAAAACAAGAATGAAAACAACTTCTTCATGACTCTTTTTTTGAGTTACAACAAAGTTATGGCAATGAAATCCTTTTATCAGGAGGAGTTTTAAACACTCTGTTATATTAAGGTTATTTCTAAAAATTTTATCTTTGCACCTATAAACCCATAATTTTCTCAAAATGGCAGACATCTTTGAAAGACTTATCAAGAACTATGGACCATTAGGACAACACCGTGAAAGAGCACACGGGTATTTTGCCTTCCCAAAATTGGAGGGTGAAATTAGCAACCGCATGATTTTCAGGGGCAAAGAAAAGATTGTCTGGAGTTTAAACAATTATCTTGGCTTAGCGAATCATCCAGAAGTGAGGAAGGCTGATGCAGATGCCTCACAGGCATTCGGACTAGCCTATCCAATGGGGGCACGTATGATGAGTGGGAACAGCAACCAACATGAACAATTGGAGAGAGAATTGGCTGCTTTTGAACATAAAGAGGATGCCATCTTGTTAAACTTTGGCTACCAAGGCATCATGAGCTTGATCGACTTACTATGCAGCAGACATGATGTAATTGTTTATGATGCAGAAAGCCATGCTTGTATCATCGATGGTTTACGTTTACACCCTGGTCAGCGTTTTGTATTCAAACACAATGATGTTGCCGACTGCGAAAAGCAATTGCAAAGAGCTACTGCACTCATCGAAAAAAATAAAGCGGGCGGAATTCTTTTAATTACTGAAGGGGTATTTGGAATGGCGGGAGATCAAGGGAAATTAAAAGAAATTGCAGCATTACGACCAAAATATGAGTTCAGGTTATTGGTAGATGATGCACATGGTTTCGGAACCTTAGGCAAAACAGGTGCTGGTGCTGGCGAAGAACAAGGGGTTCAAGACGAAATTGATTTGTATTTCTCCACTTTCGCTAAATCCATGGCTTCAATTGGTGCATTTATTGCTGGACCTAAAAACATCATTGACTATGTACGTTATAATATTAGAAGCCAGATTTTTGCAAAGTCACTTCCCATGCCAATTGTTATAGGCAACCTAAAAAGACTGGAGCTTTTGAGAAGTCAACCTCAACTAAAAGAAAAACTTTGGGAGAATGCGCTCAAACTGCAAAATGGTTTAAAAGAAAAAGGATTTGACATTGGGAAGACTGATTCTGTTGTTACCCCAGTATACATGAAAGGCGGCGTAGAAGAAGCTACTCATATGGTAACTGATCTAAGAGAGAATTATAATATTTTCTGTTCGATAGTAGTGTACCCTGTTATTCCTAAAGGACATATCATTTATAGGCTAATTCCAACGGCAGCCCATACGGATGAAGATATCCAACTCACGCTCAAGGCTTTTGAAGAAACCAAAAAGAAACTTGACGAAGGAGCTTACAAGAGTGAAGCCATTGCTCAAATGGCAGAAGCTTAAACTTCTTTAACTGATCCCTGCTTCGGCAGGGATTTTTTTTGTCTTGGGGTAGGTATAAAAAAAAAGGGCCCGGATAGAAATCCAGCCCGTTTTAAATCCAATATCCTATGAAAAACCGAGATAATAACGTGATTCTACTTAGTCTTATTGCGTAACACATTAAGTATTTTTAAGATTTTATTAGTACTTCTAATCAAGAGAGGCAAAGCTGATATTTTAATGAAGTAGGTACAAAAAAAAAGGGCCCGGATAGAAATCCAGCCCGTTTTAAATCCAATATCCTATGAAAAACCGAGATAATAACGTGATTCTACTTAGTCTTATTGCGTAGCTCACTAAGTATTTTTAAGTTTTTCTTAAGACTCTTTGGCAAAGTGTGTAAAAATCAATGTGTTAGTTAACTTTATAAGATAATCTTTGTTAGAAAGGAAATGGAATTTATGCGTAAAGTGGTTATTGCTATTACAGGTGCTAGTGGTTCAATCTATGCAGATCTATTGATTCAAAAATTAAAAGCTATTGATAACCAATGGAATGAATTAGCAATTGTGTTTTCTGACAATGCTAAAGATGTTTGGGCCACGGAGTTGGGTAACACTAATTACGACAATCTGAACCTCCCCGTTTATAATAAGCATGATTTTTCGGCACCTTTTGCCTCAGGTTCAGGAAAATTTGATACCATGATCATAATCCCCTGCTCAATGGGAACTATGGGTAGAATTGCAACCGGAGCTTCGAATGACTTGATTACCAGAGCAGCTGATGTAATATTAAAAGAAAAAAGAAAATTAATCTGTGTAGCAAGAGAAACACCATACAACCTCATCCATATTCGCAATATGGAAACCATCACACTTGCGGGAGGTGTAATTTGTCCAGCAACCCCATCCTTTTATAGTGTTCCTAAAACAATAGAAGAAGTTGCATCAACGGTAATCGATCGAGTACTAGATCTTGCAGGCTTTGATATTAAAAGCTTTCGCTGGGGAAAATAAGTTTAGCGTAAATCAATTACTTCTACGCCAGGATATTTTTTGGCATTGAACACGAAATTATCATCTGGTATTGCAGATGAGGTAGTAATATTATTTATAGCATAGAGATAACGATTGCCATTCTTTTCAAATACGCGTGTAGACATGATCACTTTGGTAGATTTATCTACCTCTAACACCACCTTGAAAAAAGGTTTGGTCTTGTCGATAGGTGTGAGCTCCACAACTTGGTAAGTCTTTCCGTTGCGCTTAACATCTTCATTCAACAGGAACAAAAAATCCTTGTCGTAGAAATTAGTAAAAAGTTTCTGAGGCGTAATTGACCCACTAGAATTATCCAATGTCGCAACTTGTACTTCCTTTGCAGCCATGTCGTATGTCCATATCGTAGCCCCATCACAAAAAATATCCTGCCCTGTAATAGACACTCTATACTTTAATCCCTTCATGAGGACCGTACCAGTTTTATTACCTTGAACCTTTCCAGCCGCATTCTCAATTTTCAACGTGAAGCTTGCTTTTACACTCTTAAAGGTTTTGAATTTTGCACTCACAGCATCTAAAACCTTCTTTGCTTCTGGGTCACTTTTACCACTAGCCTTCGTAGCTTGTGCAAACAGATTAACTGTACAAAATGAAAAACCGAGTATGAGTGTGAAAATTTGTTTTAACATATAACCTGTTTAATTATACCGTATTTATACAAAGAAAGTACTATTCCATTGATTTAAGAAACTGGTCTAACTCATACTCTGTCTTGAAAAGCACTTCACGCACCTTACTACCCTTACTTGGCCCTACAATACCTGCAGCCTCTAATTGATCCATCAAACGACCAGCCCTATTGTATCCTAATTTTAATCTACGCTGAATCATGGAAGTAGACCCCATTCCACTTTGAACAATCAGTTGTGCTGCTTCGCTAAACAATGGATCTCTACTTAACAAATCCACCTCTCTATCTTCCACATCTTTTTCATCAATAACTTCGGGAAGTTCAAACGCAGATGGATAGCCTTGTTGAGCACCAATAAATTCAGCCACCTTTTCAACTTCGGGAGTATCAACAAAAGCACATTGCACCCTTGTTACTTCTCCTTGATAGGAAACCAACATATCACCTCGGCCAATTAATTGCTCAGCTCCTCCAATATCCAAGATGGTTCTACTATCTACTTTTGACGATACTTTAAAGGCAATTCTAGCAGGAAAGTTGGCCTTAATGGTACCGGTAATGATATTTACCGAAGGACGCTGTGTTGCTACAATCAAATGAATTCCAATGGCGCGTGCCAACTGAGCTAGACGCGCAATCGGTGTTTCAATTTCCTTACCAGCCGTCATGATTAAGTCGGCAAACTCATCAATAACCAAAACAATAAATGGCAAAAATTTATGCCCCTTTTCAGGGTTGAGTCTTCTAGAAACAAATTTCTCATTGTACTCACGAATATTTCTACACCCTGCATCTTTGAGTAAATCATAACGCTCATCCATTTCAATACAAAGTGCATTAAGGGTATTGACAACCTTACGTGTATCTGTTATGATGGCGTCATCTTCACCAGGAAGTTTCGCGAGGAAATGTTTTTCTATGATTCTGTACAAACTCAATTCCACTTTCTTAGGATCTACAAGCACAAACTTTAATTGCGAAGGATGCTTCTTATATAATAGTGAAACTAGAATCGCATTTAATCCAACCGACTTACCCTGACCCGTTGCACCGGCCATTAAGAGGTGTGGCATGGTTGCTAAATCGACAATAAAATTCTCATTATCAATTTTCTTACCAAGTGCAATAGGAAGTGCATAGTCGTTTTTCTGAAACTTATCACTTGCTAAAAGTGATCTCATCCCTACTACACTTTTCTTTACGTTGGGCACCTCAATTCCAATAGTACCCTTTCCTGGAATTGGCGCGATGATCCTGATACCTAAAGC
>JBDLUR010000215.1:0-5613 GCA_039805205.1 Bacteroidota bacterium | reverse complement strand
GGCAACCCTGATCAAATACCTGTTACTGAAGAAACCCCTAAGAAAGAGGCTGCATCTCCATACGGACTCACCAAGCAGATTGGAGAACAAATGATTGAGGCACTTGCTGCCGCTAATTCTTCTATGAATACTGTGCTACTTCGCTATTTCAATCCCGCTGGAGCACATCCATCTGCTTTAATAGGAGAATTACCAATAGACAAACCACAGAACCTTGCACCAGTGATTACACAGACAGCAATCGGTAAATTAAATGAATTGGTGGTGTTTGGCGACGACTACCCTACACCTGATGGCTCTTGTATCAGAGACCTCATTCATATCTGTGATTTAGCCCATGCCCATACACTGGCCTTGAATCACATCATTGACAAGAAAAATAAAAGTAATTGTATAGCTTATAATATCGGATCCGGAAATGGAATTTCTGTATTTGAGGCTATCAATGCTTTTGAAGAGAATACAGGCATAAAATTAAATTATCGAATAGGAAAAAGAAGGGCCGGAGATGTAATAGCAATTTATGCTAACAACGAAAAAGCAAAAAAAGAACTAGGCTGGGAACCCAAATATGACATAAAAGACATCATGACCAGTGCATGGAAATGGGAACAATATATCAAGGATATACCCACCCATCTTGATTTAAGAGCTTTTCGTTTAAATTAATCTGAAAATTTTAACCGCTTTACTCAAAAATAAAGCTTGATTTGATGTTACTTTGCGTCAAATTAGTTGAAAATGTTAGATGCAATTCAGGTAACTGGACAAAAAGATACAAGAAGTGGATTTGGTGATGGAATTTATGAGTTAGGACAAACAAATCCGAATGTAGTCGCCTTGACTGCCGATCTAGCTGGCTCACTAAAATTAAATGCATTTATCAAAGCATTTCCTGAAAGGTTCATCCAATGTGGCATTGCTGAAGCCAATATGATTGGTATTGCAGCAGGATTAACCATTGGTGGAAAAATCCCTTTTACAACAACATTTGCTAATTTTTCTACGGGTAGGGTTTATGACCAAATCAGACAATCAGTTGCCTATTCAGGAAAGAATGTAAAAATTTGTGCTTCTCACGCTGGTTTAACCCTTGGTGAAGATGGTGCAACACATCAAATTCTAGAAGATATTGGATTGATGAAGATGTTACCTGGTATGACTGTAATTGTACCATGCGACTATAACCAAACCAAAGCAGCAACAATTGCCATAGCAGCGTATGAAGGTCCAGTTTACTTGAGATTCGGAAGACCAGTTTGGCCAATTTTTACAAATCCTGATGAACCTTTTGTGATTGGAAAAGCACAACAACTTGCTGAAGGAAGTGATGCAAGCATATTTGCTTGTGGCCACCTCGTATGGAAGGCTGTAGAAGCTGCAAAAGCGTTGAAAGAAAAAGGTACCCTAGTTGATGTTATTAATATTCATACCATCAAACCACTTGATGAAGAAGCAGTTTTGAATTCAATTAAAAAAACGGGTTGTGCTGTAACTGCTGAAGAACACAATGTAATTGGTGGATTGGGAGACAGCATTGCACAAACAGCAACTAAGCATTTCCCTGTACCTATTGAAATGATTGGCACACAAGATACATTTGGCGAAAGTGGTAAACCTACTGAACTGCTTAAAAAGTATGGTTTGGAAACTGAAAACATTATAGCTGCAGTAGAAAAAGCTATTTCAAGAAAGCGTGCTTAATCATGCTTAACGACTTGACAGATATTGAGCTTGTTCGCTTGTTTAAAGAAGACAAGAGCAGAGATCAAGTCTTCACCATAATTGTAAAAAGGTACCAGGAAAGAATTTACTGGCAAATCAGAAGATTAGTCGTTAGCCATTCTGATGCTGATGATGTAATGCAGAACGTGTTTATTAAAGCATGGAATGCCCTTGATCAATTCAGAGAAGATGCCAAGTTATTTACCTGGTTGTACAGAATTGCCACAAACGAATCCCTCACTTTCCTAGAACAAGCAAAGAAAAAAACTTCGCTATCGTTTGATGATATGAGCGAAACCTTGTCCGACAAACTACACAGTGAAACAGATTTTGATGAGAAAAAAGCAGTTTGGAAACTACAACTAGCGATTCAACAACTTCCTGAAAAACAAAGAGTTGTATTCAATTTGCGCTATTTTGAAGAGATGCCTTACGAGGAAATGAGTGAAATCCTTGAAACCTCAGTAGGCGCCTTGAAAGCCAGCTATCACCATGCTGTTAAAAAGATTGAAGAATACATACTTAATCATTAAACCAACTGAAATAAGAATAGTCTAACCTACGATGAAAGACCATCACCCTATACAATCAGAACTTTCAGCAGTAAGTCCATTTCTTGCTGAAATGCCCAAAAGCAATCCTTTTGCGGCACCAGAGGGTTATTTTAATCAGTTTTCCAACCGAATTCTAGCTAAAATTGAAGCACAAGAGACTGAAAAAGAAGAACTTAGTCCACTTTTGCAATCACTGAAAAAAGAAAATCCATACTCGGTACCTGCTGATTACATGCAGGAATTCAAAGTGAATGTTACCCCTAAAGAGGCCAAAGTAATTCCTCTTTTCAACTTAAAAGCAGTGTTAAAATATGCTGCAGCTGCTGCAGTTGTTGGAATTATCGCTACGTTTGCTACCCTCTTTTTTAGCGGTGAAGAGAAAGGAGCAATGGCGAAGGCTTCAGAAGAAACAGTTATTTCTGCAGATGCTTTTGATCTTTTTTTAAGCGAGACCGCATCTATTGAAAAGGGAGAAACTGAAGATTTTGAAGAAGAGAGCCAGTCATTATTGGTGCAAATGGATGCTAATATGGTGAGTGAGATACTGACTGAAATACCGGAAGACGAAATATCCACCTATATCGATCTCATTAAGAATGAAGATCTTAATATGATGAACTAAAACATGGTAAATAAGTATAATATGAAAGCGATTTATTCTTTAGGAATTGCTCTTTTAATTTTCTCGAGCACAAACGCACAACGTCAGCGTCCTGACATGGATGCTCGTGTTGCGGAATTAAAGAAAATACAAGCCATGGAATTGGCTTTCATTACCAAGGAATTGAATTTAAATCCTGCAGAAGCACAGAAATTCTGGCCTATTTTCAACCAATACAGAAACGATCTTAAACAAGCTGCCCAAGCTAAAGACTACAAAGACAACCTTGATCGTCAGCAAAAAATGTTGGACGTAAGAAAAAAATACAAAAACGATTTTGAGAAGGTAGTCAGCAACGAAAGAGCAAACAAAGTGTTTGGCGCTGAAGATGAATTTAAATCTTTGGTCAGGAAGGAATTTCAGAAACGCCAAGGAGAAAAAAAGCAGATTGAGTCGCGAAAAAAAGGATTTTAATATAATTTTTTAATGTATTTTTAACCTGGTGTTTTTCATAGGTTAGCAACGGCTGGCTCTCTTTAGGGCTAGCCTTTTTTATTTCTACACTAATTTAAGTAGTAAAATGTTTACAATAATATACCCATCTATACTTAATATATAAAATACTTATAATTGAGTACTAAATTAAAGGAGGTACAATGGATGGTGTTGTGATATCATGATAAAATAAAATAGTCCATTGTTCTGCTTTTGCTTGGTCCCACCATACCTGTCTAAGTTCCATTGCTTTTTTACCATCATGGTCATATTTAGCAACAAACTTAGTTTTCATTTGCTGTAATTGTGGCGCTTCATCACCACCAAAGAATATCATTTCATTACCTTCCTTTATCCAGAAAACTTGATGAAAAGGAGAATGGCCTCCAGAAAACTGATGTTGAATATATCCATCAATCCATCCTTCATCTGATAGCAATACAACCTTATCATTTCCCTCTAACACCTGAAGCCTTTCAGCATCATAAGAAACATTTTTCCCGTACAAGGCAAATGCTAATTCCTTTTGATGAATGTAATGCACTGCATTAGGAAAAGCTAAATGCCAGGTTGAATTATAAGGATCTTTAATGGTTAATCCCCCTGCATGATCTCTATGCAAATGGCTCATCAATACTTTGGTAACGTCAAGAGATGAAAACCCATGCACTGCTAAATTTTCATATAGTTGCGCTACTCCATTTGTAGAAAATCCCAATCCAGTGTCTAATAGAATTATATCGCTTGCTGTAACGATAAGAAAGGGCTGTATTTCAACAAGTAGACTTCCCCTAGGCCTTTCTTGTAGGTTGTCTTTTTGCACATCAAAAGGGACAAATACTTTTGTTTGGTCTATGGTAAAGGCGCCTTCTGAAAGTGGAATAATTTTCATGCTTGATTATCTTAGAATCATTTGTCGGTCTGCATCCAATCTAATTAGTACAAACAACAACACCGTAAAGGTTACAAGTGCTGTTCCACCGAAACTCAAGAAAGGCAATGGAATACCAATTACAGGAACAATACCAATGGTCATTCCAATATTGATGAAAATATGAAAGAACAAGACTGATGCAACGCCATAAGCGTAAGCGCGACTAAAAGCACTTCTTTGACGTTCCGCAATATTTACAATTCTAAACAACATGAATAAATATAGACCTAACAAGAATATACTTCCAACAAATCCAAAACCCTCTCCTATTGTACAGAAAATAAAATCGGTTCGCTGTTCAGGTACAAAATCATATCTCGTTTGTGTTCCTTTCATGAGACCCTTGCCCCAAAAACCACCAGAGCCTATCGCTATCTTACTTTGCTTAACATTATAATTTCCTGCCTTTTGCCTTTCCTGCATTTTCTTGATGTCTTGTTCAGACATTGTTGATTCATCAATTTCCAAGTCCTTACCCACAGTACCATAAATTCGTTGTACTTGATAAGGCTTCAATACATTATTAAAAAAATAAGGAATCGCAAATCTTTGGATACCAACTGCCAAGGACCATATACCAATGATCAAAAATAATATTGAACGCTTTCGCTTGATTTGACGCTTTAATTCATAAATGACTGCCGCCGCTACAAGCGTCAATAAAACAGCTAGAATATTTTGATCAATTAGCAAAGTGAGAATAACAAGAATGGCAACAGAAAAACCAATTATGATAATGGTTGATGGTAAGCCTTCTCTGTACATGACAAGGAAAAAGGAGAAATAAACAAGTGCTAAACCCGTCTCACTTTGCATGATAGCCATTATAGCTGGAAGCAATACTAGTCCGGATGCTATCAACTGTGATTTTAGCTTTTTGAAGTTTACATCAGGTGTCGACAAGTACTTCGCCAGTGCAAGGTTTACAAATATTTTACACAACTCCGCAGGCTGAAGCTGAAAGCCAGAAAACCTGATGATAGACTTTGTCCCTTTAATATCGGTGTGAAATGGAAACACCAATACCATCAAGATGATACCAAACACATATAAAATGTTAGCAGTTGCCGTATAAAACTTGCTATCCGTTAATAAAATAAATGAGCCTATTACAATACAAATAATAAAATACAATAGCTGTCGACTATAATCTGTATTCAAAGAAAGAAATCCTTTGATAACCGACTCATCTCTATAAGTGGTTGCAAAAATACTTGCTATACCCATCAGCACAAGCAATACATAAACACCGATGAGTGTCCAGTCAATCCCCTTTGATATTTCAAACGAATTGTTCTTCATCA
>JBDLUR010000214.1:0-7665 GCA_039805205.1 Bacteroidota bacterium | reverse complement strand
GGAAAACAGGAAGAAGTTGATTTTACATCATTGATCCAATTACTTAAAGCTTAGCCCATTTTCTCATTTGCTTCAAACAAGCATCCATGTCTTTTGGAAGTGGAGCTTCAAGTGTAATAGCATTACCCTGTTGATCTTCAAACGACAAACTGAAAGCATGTAATGCCAGGCGATTAAGCAAAGGGCGTTCCTCTTCATCTTTTTTTGAGAGATTGAACTTCTTCTTAAAAGCAGAAAGCTTGATCGAATCCCCAGTCCCATATATTGGATCACATGCAAGTGGATGACCTATATTTTGCATGTGTACGCGAATCTGATGCGTTCTACCTGTTTCAATTATAAATCTCATTAAACTATAACCCTTGAACTGCTCTTCAACAAAATAATGTGTGATAGCAGGCTTACCTTTTCGCCCAACACGCATTTTTCCTGCAACAACCGGATGCTCCTCTATAGGCTGATCACAACTTCCGTTTTCATGATTAAAAGTACCAGTAACAAGACCGAAATAGGTCTTTTCTAAACTCCTGTTTTGAAAAAGTGTATTGTAATATTTGTGTGCCTCCGCATTTTTGGCAAAGACAATTAAACCACTGGTGTCTTTATCAATACGATGAATGATAAAAACCTTATCCCCTTTGGCTTCTAACCAAGTTTTGACAGATGCCAATGTTGGATCATGACGATCAGGGATAGATAACCAACCAGATGGTTTGTTGACTGCAACTAAATCATTGCTTGTAAATACGATTTCCGGAGAAGCGTAACTCACACTTTTTGTTTTTTGATAAATGAGCTATTCATAAATTTCAACAACCTGATTTCTTTCTCATTTAGGTATCTCCATTTGCCTCGCTCAACATTCTTTTTTGTCAGGTTACCAAACATCACACGATCCAAATTTCTAACATCGTATCCCAAGAATTCAAACATTCTTCTTACAATACGATTTCTTCCACTGTGCAATTCTATACCAATGATAGATTTGTCTTTAGGATCAGTGAAAGCCAATGAATCCGCTCTTACAAAACCATCCTCCAATTCTAGCCCATTTAATATTTTTTCGAAGTCAACTTTACCCAAAGGCTTATCCAATTTCACTTCATAAATCTTCTTTACTTCATGTGAAGGATGTGTGAGTTTTTGTGTTAGATCACCATCGTTGGTTAGCAACAATACACCTGTAGTATTTCGGTCTAGTCGGCCTACAGGAAAAATGCGCTCATTTGTAGCACCTCTCAATAAATCAAGCACTGTTTTCCTTCCTTCCGGATCTTCCAGTGTAGTGATATAATCCTTGGGTTTATTGAGCAAGATGTATACCAGATTTTTTTCAGGGATGATTTTTTTACCTCCAAAAAACACTTCATCAGTTGGAGCGACTTTAAAACCAGGTTCAGTGACGACTTGTGTATTGACTTTAATTTTACCTTCTTTAATCAAAGGAACAGCATCTCTTCTAGAACAGACACCACAATGTGCCACGTACTTATTCAGTGGCATTGATTTATCTACTTTGCGAATGGAAACTACAGGTTGATGATCACTAGATTCAGAACGATTTACTGGTTTGTCTTTTTTATCAACTGCAAGAGCACGCTTCTCCAGTTTCTTTTTCTCTATGGCTTCAGATCTTTCTTTCTTGAATTTTTTCTTCTCTTGTCTGAATTCTTCTTTGACTGCACTGTTCTTTTTCTTCGTTGCGAATTTTGAAAAATTGTCCGTTCTTTTCATGATTGTTGATTTGCTGTTTTTCAACAGTAGTATTAAATAATTATTTATTGGCTAATTGTCCGCATGCTGCATCTATATCCTTGCCCCGACTCCTTCTCAATCTTGCATTTACCCTGTTCTTTTCCAAAATCTGCATAAACGCCATGGTTTTTTCTTCAGTCGGTTTCTTGAATCGTGCAAAATCAATTGGATTGTATTCAATGATGTTCACCAAATCTGCAGGTACCTGGCGATACACCTTGATCAATTCTGCTGCATCTTCAGGAGAATCATTGAAACCATCAAATAAGATATACTCTAGGGTTATTTCGTTTTTAGTTTTTTTATGGAAATAATTTAATGCATCAATCAAAGAACTCAAATCATTGGTCTCGTTGATAGGCATGATTTCATTTCTTTTTCGATCGTTGGCTGCATGTAAGGATAATGCAAGTTTAAACTTGACTTGATCATCACCCAATTGCTTGATCATTTTTGCTACACCTGCAGTAGACACAGTTATCCTTCGCGGACTCATTGCTAGTCCGTCTGGTGCAGTAATTCTCTCAATGGCTTTCAGCACATGTTTGTAGTTGAGCAGTGGTTCTCCCATTCCCATAAAAACAATGTTTGTGAGCTTCTGCTCTCTCATCTCCATTGCTTGGTGGTTGATCAATACTACTTCATCATAGATCTCATCAAAATTGAGGTTTCGTTTACGATCTAAATATCCAGTAGCACAGAATTTGCATGATAAACTACAACCAATTTGAGAAGACACACAGGCAGTAAGACGCTCTTCTGTAGGAATAAGCACACCTTCTACTTTATGACCATCAAATGTTTTGAATCTAGACTTAATGGTGCCATCCTCACTGTGTTGGGTTGTATCCATAGAAAGCGAGGGAAAAGAAAACTTTTCTTCCAGCTTTGTACGAAGATCTTTGGAAAGGTTAGACATCGATTGGAAATCAAAGGCATGTTTCTGCCACAACCATTCCCAGATTTGCTGCAAACGGAATTTCTTCTCTCCGATAGATTCAAGATACTCTCCAATTTCTTCTTTGCTGAACGTTCTAATGTTCGGCTTAGCTGTAGTTGACATTTTGCAAAGATAACGATTAGTTGTGCGTTTGAGTAGGAATTGGTGTTAAAGCTGTTACCTACCTCTTCCCAGTGATTTTTTACCAAAACGATTTTTCACCTGGTCGATGGCATCATAAAGACTTGCTTTTTTAATTTTATTGTCGAACAAATTGGTTTGAACAGATTCTTCGGTTAGTTCCGTAAATCTTACTCCAATCAGTCGGATAGCTTTCTTAGGATCATACAATTGTCTGAACAAATCTTTCACAACCTTGTACAATTCATCATCATAAGAACATGGCTGTATCGCCATTTGCTTAGTATGCGTTTGAAAATCAGGATACCTCAACTTAACTGCTACACACTTCGTCATTCTTTGTTCTTCACGGAGCTCATGACCAAGTTTCTCTGTCATTCGCAACAACTCTGCCATTAGCATTTCTTCATCGGAGACATTTTCGAAGAATGTATGTTCAGTTGAAATCGATTTGGCTTCATGGTAGTTATCAACCGTTCCTTGGTAGATACCATTTGCTTTGAGCGACAAAACAGCGCCGTATTTTCCAAAATATTGTTCCAGTAAATGAACGGGGTAATCTGCTAACTGATGGATATATAAAATCCCAAGACTATTCAATGTTTTGAGTCCCTGCTCCCCCACACCAGGAATTTCACTGACTTTCAAAGGACCTAAAAATTCTTTTTCTTTTCCCGGTAGCACTTGCAAATAGCCATTGGGCTTTGCCGCATTTGTGGCCATTTTTGCCACCATCTTGTTTGAGGCGAGTCCGAATGAAATGGGAAGTTTTGTGGTTTCCATGATTTCATTTCGCATATCTATGGTCCATTGCAAAGGATCAAAGAACCGGTCCATACCCGTTAGGTCAATGTAAAATTCATCGATCGAAGCCTTTTCATAAAGCGGTGCTTTTGCAGCGATGATGTCTGTTACCCATTGTGAAAACTTACCGTATTGCCCTTTAGATCCTTTCATTACAATGGCATGTGGACAAAGAGCGACTGCCCTAGCCATGGGCATCGCAGAATGGACACCATATTTTCGGGTTTCATAGCTGCAGGTACTGACCACCCCTCTTTCTTTTGAACCACCAAGAATAAGAGGTTTCCCTACAAGAGAGGGATCGAGAATACGTTCCACTGATACGAAAAACGCATCTAGGTCGAAATGGGCAATATATGTTTGTTGATCAGCCATGTTGCAATTGCAACATCAAGTTAGATAAATATCAAGGAGCCCTTCTGGTAAAACGACAAAAATTTTCTGGTTTTTATGATCGATGCGCTCTAAAGTTGTTTCGTTAATTGGCACTAATACCTCTTTGCCCTGCATGTCTATACTAAGCAAAAGTTGTGTTGGCTGTTCAATCACTTCCATTACTTTTCCCAATAGTTTTTTCTTTTCATACATTGCAAAACCCAACAAAGAGATAGGCGCAGATACTGATGCAGATTTTTTTACATCTGCTTCAAGTAACCAAACTTTCTTTTTGACAAATTTTTTGGCCTTTTCAGGCGTATCAAAACCTTCCAGCACAATTAGCATTTCCTCATCATTTCTTGGCTTTGCTGACAATAGAAAATAGGGAATAAATTTTCCAGCTACTTCTTCAACAAATAAGGCTGAAACTCCTTCCAATGAAGCATCTTCACCAAGGTGATGAGACAATATAAGTTCACCTTTCACACCAAAAGTGGCTGCAATTTTTCCTATGACGAGATAATTTTCCATGTAAAAAAAAGCCCCGTAAGATACGAGGCTTTCTATGTTTTTTTTGAATTAATCTTATTCAGCTGAAGGCTCTTCAGAAGGTGCAGCTTGAACCGGCTTTGCAGCTGGTCTTGGTGCATTACGTCTTTGACGACGCTCACGCATAGCCGCTTCTTGACGTGCTTTGCTTTTTGCTTCTTGCTCTTGGTGCCATGCTTCAAATTTATTCATTGCGGTTGCATGATCAAATAAACCCAAGTCAACACCACGTAAAAGATGCTTCAAGAACAAAACGCCTTTTGAAGAAAGGATTTTGCGAACTGTGTCAGTTGGTTGTGCACCATTGCCTAACCACTCTAATGATTTTTGACGATCAATTAAAACAGTTGCAGGATGAGTTAATGGATTGTAAGTTCCAATCTTTTGGATGAATTTACCATCACGAGGAGCACGTGCGTCTGCTACTACGATAAAATAGAAAGGTCTTTTCTTGCTACCGTGACGCTGGAGTCGAATTTTAACAGCCATAAAAAATAAAAATTTTTATTGGGAGGTGAATAATAGGGTTTCAATTTCGGACTGCAAATATAGTACAAAAAGGGATAAATCAAAATTGACAATGGTCATATTTTACATTCTTCTTCCCATTCTTGGCATGGAAGGCATATTGCTCATCCCCTTCATCATCTGCTTCATTTGGTCGAATTGCTTGAAAAACTGATTTACTTCATTCATATCACGCCCACAACCAGCTGCAATGCGTTTTTTTCTGCTGGCATCAATTTTATCAGGATTTGCCCTTTCAAAAGGTGTCATTGAACCAATAATAGACTCTACACCCTTGAAGGCATCATCACTGATATCAATATCTTTCAAAGCCTTACCCATACCCGGAATCATACCCATCAAATCCTTCAGATTACCCATTTTCTTAATCTGTTGCAATTGATCCATGAAGTCCTGGAAATCAAACTGGTTCTTTCTGATCTTTTTTTCCAGTTTTTTGGCTTGTTCTTCATCAAATTGAGCCTGAGCCTTTTCAACAAGCGAGGCTATATCACCCATACCCAAGATACGTTGTGCCATCCTTTCTGGATAGAACACATCAAGGGTTTCCATTTTCTCCCCACTACTTACGAATTTTATTGGCTTCTGTACGGTATATTTTACAGACAAAGCAGCACCACCTCTTGTGTCGCCATCCATTTTAGTGATGACAACGCCAGTAAAATCAAGTCTTTCATTGAAAGCCTTCGCGGTATTAACTGCATCTTGACCAGTCATGGCATCCACCACAAAGAGAATTTCCTTTGGCTGTAAAAATGATTTCAAGCCAGCCACTTCCTGCATCATCACTTCATCAATCGCTAAGCGACCGGCAGTATCGACGATGACAACATTTTTATTTGTAGCCTTAGCCTGCTTCAAGGCATTTTCTGCAATTGATCTTGGGTCTTTGTTCTCAGGCTCTGCATAAACATCTACTCCTATCTGAGAACCTAACACTTTTAATTGGTCAATGGCAGCTGGACGATAGACGTCACCAGCCACCAACAAAGGTGATTTCCCTTTTTTAGTCTTTAGGTAGTTGGCCAATTTACCACTGAAAGTGGTTTTACCAGAACCTTGAAGACCGGCAATCAGAATAATAGCTGGATTACCAGTGGTATCTAAATCGCTGGCTGTTCCGCCCATGAGTTCGGTTAGTTCATCCTGAACGATTTTAACCATCAACTGACCCGGACTTATTGCATTGATTACTTTCTCACCAATTGCTTTTTCTTTAACGCGATCTGTAAACTCCTTAGCAATTTTAAAGTTAACATCGGCATCCAGCAAGGCTTTGCGGATATCCTTTACAGTATTGGCAATATTTAAATCCGTTATTCTACCCTCTCCTTTAATTTGTTTAAAGGCCGAGGCGATCTTTTCACTTAAATTTTCAAACATAAAAAAACTTTGCTTGGGGAAGCAAAGTTAATTAATATACTGAATAGACACTAAGTAAGTAGTTATTGCAAACCGACTAAAGGAAAGTTTTTAGTCGCCTTGCATTGGTATGCCTTCTCAAAGTAATCAAGGCTTGATCTCGAATCTGGCGTACACGCTCACGGGTTAAACCCATTTCTTCTCCAATATCTTCCATTCCCAAGGGTCTGTCCATGCCAATTCCATATAGAGATTTCAAGACCATTTGCTGCTTAGTGGGAAGACTATTCAAAGCCAATTCAATTTCGTACATCATCGACTCTTTCTGGCTTTCTCCATCAACGGCATCAACATTTTCATTTTCCAATACGTCAATCATTGTTCCATCACCATCTTCCCCAATTGGAGAATCAATACTCAAGTGACGGCTATTGAAGTTCATGGTAGATGAAACTTCGTCTAGGTCCATATCAAGATACTCTGATATCTCTTCTGCTGTGGGTTCTCTCTCAAAATTTTGCTCTAATTGCTGAGCTGCTTTGGTTACCTTACTCGATAAACCAACTTTATTTAAAGGTATACGTACAATTCTTGATTGATCTGCTAAGGCCTGCATGATACTCTGACGAATCCACCATACTGCATAAGATATAAATCTGAAGCCTTTTGTTTCATCAAACTTCTTTGCAGCCCTGATCAATCCCATATTTCCTTCATTAATAAGGTCCGACAGTGATAAACCTTGGAATTGGTATTGTTTTGCTACGGATACAACAAACCTGAGATTGGCTTTTGTAAGGCGCTCCACTGCTGATTGATCTCCCCTCCTGATGCGTTGCGCCAACGCTGCCTCTTCTTCTGCAGTAACCATGTCTACTTTGCTTATATCACTAAAATATTTCTCTAGACTTGGCGCTTCGCGCGTTGTAATTGACTTACTGATTCTTAATTGACGCATACTCATTGGGGTAAGGATTTAAATTCCAGTCGACCTGACTGGGCTTACACAAAACGCAGGATTTAAGAAAATATTGTTAAATCCTAAGTAGTAATACTTAATTTTTTATTAAGCAGCCTTGTAAATGGCTGATATCCATATATTTGGAACAAGAAATCCTCAATGGGGAAAATCACGTGGAAAAAGTTGGAAAGAAACACCAAATTATATTTTTTCGGTAATGATATTTTTCTATCATTGCAAGGTGCAT
>JBDLUR010000213.1:0-4957 GCA_039805205.1 Bacteroidota bacterium | reverse complement strand
GATTGGTTTCTTGGCACTTTTCCTGAGACCAGAAATAGGGTGAACTTCTTCCACAAATGGCGTCCATATGTGCAGACAGATCATCATGAGATGGGAACCAATTCCAGTTTTTATTTTGATCCAGGGGAGGAAGCTAGCAATAACCCCGTTGTTCCTGATTATCTCTATAAAAAAGTCTATCCAAAATATGCAGAGTATTTCACCAAGGCGATTAATGGTATAGGCTCTATGTATTTCACCAAAGAAGCGTTTGATAAACTCTATCCAGGTTACGGAAGCAGTTATATCAATTTTTACGGTGGAGCAGGTTTCTTGTTTGAGCAAGCGAGTAGTAGGGGGCATGTACAAGAGACAACAACAATCCCTATCACTTTTGCCTTTACCATACGCAACCAATTCACAGCATCTTTGGCTACTGTTAGAGCATCAATCGCTGAGAAGGATATGTTATTAGAGATGAGAAAGCAATTCTTTGAAACAGCAAAGAAGCAGTCGGATGTAGCAGTCGTCAAAGGATATGTGTTTGAAGACGATCATGACTACAACAGGACCAAAGCGTTCATTGATTTATTGTTGCTGCATAGGGTTGATGTTTATCAAGTTCCTAATTCAAATAAATATTATGTTCCAACAGCACAAGAGAATCATATCATGGTGAGAACGATTTTTGAAAATCAAATTAATTTCAGGGATAGTTCATTCTATGATGCATCTACTTGGAGTTTGATTCATGCATACGGACTTCCTTTTACTGAAGTGAAAGCTGCCATGCCATTGGGAAATAAAATCTCTGCAGCATTACCTGCTCTTGGTAGTGAAGTTGTGAAGAGTAATTATGCTTATTTGATTGATAATGCAGATTACAACACCCATCAATTTATTTATGCACTACAAAAACAAAATGTAATTGTACAAACTGCTACAAGGCCATTTACTATTTCAGTTAATGGTGTTGAGAAAAAATTTGGTTATGGCAGTGTTGTGATTAGTGTGCAACAGCAAAGACTTGATGCAACTGCATTATATGATGCAATCAAAAAGGCGGCAACTGAAGCGAACATTCAAGTTCATGCAATAGCGACAGGATACAATCTTGCTGGGGTGGATTTGGGAAGTAATTATGTAAGAACCTTGAAAAAGCCTGAGGCGGCAATGATTATCGGCACAGGAGTAGTAGCTGCAGAAGCTGGTGAAGTATGGCATTTATTAGATCAAAGAATTGGAATGCCAATCACCAAAGTAGATATCTTAAATGTAAGCCGACTTGATCTGTCACGCTATAACACCTTGGTGATGGTCTCAGGCATGTACAACTTGATTGATAAAAACACTGCAGATCGTATAAAGGCATGGGTGCAAAATGGTAATACCCTGATAACCATTAAGAGTGGTGCTGAATGGGCGATCAGGAACGGGTTTACAAAACACAAGTTGCTGGTTGATTCTTCGCTCAACAGTCCGCGACAAGATTATGATCGTTCTGTTGAAATTGAAGGTGCTAAGTCTTTGGGTGGGTCTATCTTCAGGGTTGATTTGGATACTACACATCCAGTTGGATATGGCTTTCAACGTAGAAAGCTTTCTGTCTATAAAAACGGACTCACCTTTTTTCAGAAAAGCATGAGCCCCTATAATACTGTCGCGCAATACACTGCTGACCCTGTAGTAGGTGGTTATGTTCACTCATCAACTTTAAGTAAACTCAAAAACGGTCCTTCCATACTTGTCGGTTCAGAAGGAGCTGGTCGTGTAATTCTGTTTGGTGATGAGCCTAATTTTAGGGGCACTTGGTATAGTACGAACAAATTATTTTTGAATGCTTTGTTCTATGGAAGTTTGATTGGAAATCAATAAGTGATTAAAGTCACTTTTTTTCTCATGAGCATGTTGGAATTTTGTGTTATAGAAAAAACACTTAAAACCACCTCTCATGAAAATCGAACAAATTTACACTGGTTGTCTTGCTCAAGGAGCTTATTACATTGAAAGTAATGGAGAAGCTGCGATTATTGATCCACTTAGAGAAGTAGAGCCTTATATTACAAAAGCAGAAAAAGATGGTGCCAAAATAAAGTATGTTTTGGAAACCCATTTTCATGCCGACTTTGTATCAGGGCATATCGATTTAGCGAACAAAACCGGAGCAGCTATAGTGTATGGTCCAAATGCTGCCCCTGCATTTCCTATCCATGCAGCACATGACGGTGAAGTTCTTTCTCTGGGTAACATCAAGATAAAAGTAATTCATACTCCTGGTCACACCATGGAGAGCACCTGCTATTTGCTGATAGATGAACATGGAAAAGAGACTGCCTTGTTCAGTGGTGATACTTTATTTATAGGAGATGTGGGCAGACCTGATCTTGCGCAAAAAGTTAAATCAGAACTCACTGAAGATTTGCTTGCAGGACATTTGTATGATTCTTTACGAAACAAGATCATGCCATTGTCAGATGATATTATTGTTTACCCTGCACATGGTGCGGGTAGTGCTTGTGGAAAGAACATGAGTAAAGAGACAACAGACACTTTGGGGAATCAGAAAAAAACCAATTATGCATTAAGGCCTGATATGACAAAGGATGAATTTAAGGCTGCTGTCTTAGAAGGGCTGGTAGCTCCTCCAGGTTATTTTCCTTTGAATGTGTTGATGAATATACAGGGGTATGATAGCATTGATAAGGTCTTAGAACGAGGACACCATGCCTTAAGTGCAGAGGCTTTTGAAGCTGCTGCAAATGAGACTAGTGCATTAATTTTAGATACAAGGGATGCTCAGGTTTTTGCAAAGGGCTTTGTTCCAAACTCAATAAATATTGGATTAGATGGGAATTTTGCTCCTTGGGTAGGAACCATGATACCGGATATCAAACAAGAAATTTTATTGGTTACTGATGAAGGAAGAGAGGAAGAAGCAGTAATTAGACTTGCTCGTGTAGGCTATGATTTTACTATAGGGTATTTGAAAGGCGGGTTTGAAACTTGGAGAAAGGCAGGCAAAGAAGTAGATGTCATTCAATCTGTGTCAGCCGAAGAATTGGATGAAATCATCAATAAAAATCCTGCTACTGCAATACTTGATGTTAGGAAGAAATCAGAATATTTCAGTGAACATTTAATTGATGCAGAAAATGCGCCATTAGACTTTATCAATGATAGCATGGCTCAGATCGATAAAAGTAAAACATACTATGTGCATTGCGCAGGTGGATACAGGTCGATGATTTTCATTTCTACATTAAAAGCAAGAGGGTTCGATAATTTAATTGATGTAAAAGGAGGTTTTAAAGCGCTAAAAGAGAGTGGGAAGTTCAACATATCAGATTATGTCTGCCCTTCAACGATGTTGTAATTGTTAGTTTTGGTTAAGCAATCTACGAGAGGCGGCTTTTGCCGCCTTTCCTTTTGTCAAATACTTGAAAGTCTGAATAGTTGATGCCTTAACTTTGTCTCTTAATGATGACTGGGTTATGCAGAAACTCATTTGTATTTTAATTTGTTTGTTATTTATAAAAATGGGAATAGCTTCCCAACTCGATTCAATACCGGTATCGCTGAATTATACAAATGTAAAGCCAGGAGATACCTTAGAATTCAATTGGAATGGAAATGCAATAGGAAAGGGATATGCGGCTGCTAGTTTACATCTTTGGATAGACCATATTGAATCTGGAAAAAGATGGAAGTTGAGGTATCCAATTCTAAATGGATCTTCCGAAGGCGCCTTGATTATTTCAGATAGTCTTCCGCAAGGTAATTATGCTTTTAATTTTATGGCTGCGGATCAATTTATTGAAATCAATGGAAAGGTTCAAAATGTAAAAATCAAAACAGCGTATAATTATAAAAGCAAGAAAAAAGACACCATTGCTGTTTTTGAACTTCCGAAAATGAAAGGTAAAGAGATGCGTTATACCTTACTCGGACAAGCAAAAATATTGCATAATGATTATGTAAATGTTGATGACCAAGGCGGGTTTAAAATTCCAGCTATTGTTTTTGGTGATTCTGCCCAGCTTCTTTTTGACCCAGGAAGGGGAAGAGGGGTGTATTGGATCAACTTAGAGACGCCACTTGACTCAGCATTTACGCCATTTCATTCAACAACTCTTTTTGTTGGCGTTCAAAAAAAAGGTACAGTTCAAGAGCTGAAAAAAGATACAGCTGCATATGTATTTGAATTTGAAGATCCTTATCCTGATGCTGTTGTATTAGATGAGATTGTGTTAAAAGGAAAATCAAATGCAGAAAAATTCGAAGATGATTTTGTTTCTAAGTTATTCAAAGCTTCTCCTGATGCAAGAACTATAGATGCTTTAGATAACAATGAACTGATGAGATCTAATAGTATATTGACATTCTTACAATCTAGGGTAGGCGGATTGTTTATACGTTCAGATGGAATTACAACGAATGTAACTTGGAGAGGAGCACCAGTCGATTTTTTCATCAATGAATTTCCAGTTGATGTGAACAATCTTAATTTGAGTCCCATGGATGTTGCTTTAATTAAAGTGCACCCGCCACCCTCTCAGCTTAGATCTTTATCCAATGGAGGAGCAATCGCTATTTACACCAAACGTGGTGTATATGAAAGTCAGAAAGGAGTTCCTCAATATAATTTTATGGTAAAGGGGTATACTCAGGGCATTTCAAGATTAAAAACTCCTGAATAGAAGATGAATAAAAAAGCCAATCTGCTTCAACAGCTTCAGTTTTATACGTTTGCAATGCTCAAGCCATCTCCATTACATGGAATAGGTGTTTTTGCCATTACTGCTATAAAAAAAGGTGAGCGTAAAATATTTTCAGATTATGAAAGTGAGTGGATTGAAGTTTCAAAAGAAGAGGTTAGTACTTTGCCTAAACATGCAAGAGACTTGATAGAGAACCATTGTTTATTCAATGAAACGCATTATTATGTTCCCGAGTATGGCTTCAAGATCTTTGATCTTGC
>JBDLUR010000212.1:0-4252 GCA_039805205.1 Bacteroidota bacterium | reverse complement strand
AGAAGCAACAATCAATCCACCATAGAAAGTGAGTCCGCTAGGCGACAATAAATTTCCGATTGGATCCTGTATGAACCTGTCCCAGTTCTCTAAGTTGTCAAATACTTTGGCACCCAGAAAGCCTGCAATAGCCGCATACACAGTAATATCCCCCACTCTTTCATGAGGCCATATTTTAAATTTTCGTTCCTCTGGCTTGGCTAAAGCTTGTTTTTTCTTTTCAAAAAATTTGAGTCCAGAGAAAAGCCCCCCTAAAAGCAAACCTCCTAGAATAGAACCTTTGCTCGAAAAAATATATTCTTGTGGGTTAACCTGACTATCATTGAAAAAAACACCCAAGATTTTGTATCCTACCAAGAAACCAAATCCGAAATTGGCTAAGAGTTCAGTAATGGAGGCTGGTTTCCCAACCAACATTTTTTCCTCAAAAGGAAATAATAACCCCTCCTGCTCTTTACGCTTCAATTCATTTCTTAGGAACATTGCGGCAACAACAAAGGCTATTGCTACTAAGAATCCAAAAGAATTGATATACAACGTGAAACCCGGAGGGGTTATACCAAATACATCTTTTAAGAAAAAGTAGAGATTTGGATACATACAGTTTAGTTACAGTATTCTTCGTAAGCTGCCATGAGATTTTGCGCAATCATTTGTGCAGGTCTGCCTTCTATTTGATGACGCTCAATCATGTGGACAAGCTTACCATCTTTGAACAAGGCAACTGCCGGAGATGATGGAGGATAAGGTAGCAAGTGCTCTCTCAATCTTTTTACAGCATCAATGTCAAAGCCTGCAAATGTGGTTGTAATAAAATCAGGACGCTTTTGTGAATTGTGAACAGACATCAAGACACCTGGTCTTGCGCTACCTGCAGAACATCCACATACTGAGTTAACTACTACTAATGTTGTACCAGACTTTGCCAATTGTGCATCAACCTCTGCTGGAGTGAGCAATTCTTCAAAGCCATTTTCTGTCAATTCTTCCTTCATTGGAATTACTATCTGTGCTGGATACATATGTTAAAGATTTTAAGCAAAGTTACGCATTTGAACGTTTTGAGTTAATTTAGCTCAAACAAAGTTTGCATTGAGATTCTTAATTTTTGTTTTATCGCTCCTCCTTTCCAATATCGTTTTCAGTCAGGAGGCCCAAAAGGATACAATTATCACTGTAACCGATACCCTACCGGCTACTGTTCCTGATTTAAATGCTGCTGATTCCATATTAAGAATTACTAATCTCAATCCTTTTTTTACGCTACAGGTAGATTCCATTTTTGTATATGACTTGGAGATCAATAAACCTCCTCAGCATTATTTTTGGTTCCTCAAAAATGCCCCAATTGGATTAAAAATCGATAAGAATACAGGTATACTTTATTTCAAAGCAGATAAAAGTTATTTTAAGAGTGGTAAATTAAAATATGATATCCCTTATAAAGTTGAAGTAGGAATTCAAAACCTAAGAGATGCAAAAGAAAGAGCAGAATCAAGTTTTACGCTCTTGTTTTATAATACTGAAGTAATTGTATCCAAATTAAAACCAACTATTGGCAGCACTATACAATTGGAAGAAGGTGATTCGCTGCAATTTAGAGTTCAGTGCGAAGAAGGCAGTTTTCCTATTGAACAGATCAATATCAATTCCAATTATCCCATCAGTGATTTTAAGGCAGTAAATCAATGTGATGATGAGTTTAAATGGATGGTTCCTTATGATTTTATTCGGGATAATGATACAAGCCGTCAAAAGATTTTGGTTTTACAATTTATCGGGACTGATAAATTTAGAAATGCAGATACAGCAACTATTAGGGTTTTTATCAAAACAGGTGTGAATTATCCTCAAAAAAACCTAGAACATTTGCAGGTTGTCAATGAGATTAAAAAATACATTACCAACTTAAAGCTAACTTTTTATACAGTCAGCAAAAATATAAAGGCAAATAAAAACACAAGAACAACTTTAGATATAACAGGTTCTTCTACTGCTATGTTGGGAACAATAATATCTACATCTGGTTCTACTCCATCTTCACAAAGTCTAGGTAAAATACTACCATCAGTAGGCTTAACCTTAGTTCCAGTTAAGGAAGCAGTTTCTCCTAATAAGGTACAAGAGCAAAATACTGCTTCTCAAATTAGAGGAACAATCAAACGTTTAGATTACATGTTGACGGAGAATATGCTTGTCGGCGACCGCGATCCTGATATTCTTTCTAAGACCAAAAAACTCAGAGATGAACTGAAGCAATCACAATTACAATTGGTCGATTTGCCATTGATTGAATTTGATCCGCGTTATTCAGAAAAGGACGCAGATGCCTATTTCAACAATCCTAAAGTGAACAAGAAGTACAAACTTAAAGTGCAGTAAACTAGTCGGTATTAATAATTACTTGCAGTTTTCTTTTCTTCTGGTATCAATGATGTAATTGATTTTCCATTCACCATCCTTACGGAAAAGCATGAAGGAGTTGACTCCGCAGTGACTGAATTTTTGTTGATAATAAAATTCATACGGTGTCCAAACGATGGCCATATCACCATCAATTTTTACTCCATCAAATTTTATTCTTTCATCAGCAGCTCCCTTTGTTTGTTTTCCTACAAAAGAAGAAAAGGCATCCAGGCTTCCATTTTGTACAATAGAATTTCCAGCTTTGTCAGTCCCGATGGTTTGCATAATTGCTTTCTCAGTAAAGCAACTCCTTACACCAACAGAATCACCATTGTACATGGATGTAAATAAGCTCTGAACGCGGGCTACTACTTTTTCCTCTTCTGTCTGTGCAAAACAAACCTGAGATAATGCGAGTGCTGTTATAAAGAATATCTTTTTCATCTACTAAATATATCCAAGTATTTTAAGCATGCTTTGTGCAGATTGTTCTTTCGCATAGACCCAATCATGCAATTTGCCATTCTTATCATATCCGATAATGATGTGCTTAGGTGAAGGAATCATACAGTGTTTAATCCCACCGTATCCACTGATTTGGTCTTGGTAAGCACCAGTGTGGAAGAATCCTAAATACAGAGGTTCTTTGTTTTCTCCATTTGTTTTGGGAAGAAATACCTCATTCACGTGTTCTTCTGAATCGTAATAATCATGACTATCACAGGTGAGTCCGCCTAATACTACCCGCTGGTATTCATTGTCCCATTTGTTAATAGGCAACAACAAGAACTTCTCACCTATACCCCATGTATCTGGTAATGTAGTAATGAAAGAAGAATCAATCATGTACCAAATCTCTCTGTCGTTTTGAATTTTCTCTGCCAAAACCGAGTAGATATGGGCCATACTTTCACCAACGGTGAAACTTCCAAATTCAGTAAAAATATTCGGCATTGGAACCTTTGCCTTTTTACAAGCTTTTTTAATTGTACCTACAATTTCATTGATCATGAAAGCATAGTTGTACTCAAAGCCCAATGAATGTTTGATGGGGAAACCACCACCAATATTGATAGAATCTAATTCCGGACAAATCTTTTTTAACTGACAGTATAGGTTAATGACTTTATTCAATTCACTCCAATAGTAGATATCATCTTTGATTCCTTTGTTGAGGAAGATGTGTAACATTTTCAATTGGAATTTCTCTTCGTATCCTTCAATTTGATCTACATAAAACTCAAGAATATCTTTCGCACGAATTCCTAATCTAGAAGTATAGAAAGGGAAATTAGGTTCTTCTTCAGCAGCTACACGAATTCCTAGTTTAAATGGTTCTTTTACTGCTCGTTTGTATCGCTCTAGTTCTTCTTTGTTATCTAAAATAGGAATAACATTTTTAAAACCAGTATTGATTAAGCGAGCAATTCTAGAAGTATATGTCTTCTGCTTAAAACCATTACAGATGATAAAGGTGTCTTTGGTAATTTTCCTTCTCTTGTAAAGGTTATTGATGATTTCAATATCGTATGCAAATGAGGTTTCAAGATGAATATCATGTTGAAGTGCCTCTTCTACAACGAAGGAGAAATGTGAACTCTTGGTACAATAGCAATAATGGTATTTCCCCTCGTAATTGTGCTTTTTAAACGCCTGTTGGAAAAGTGATTTTGCTTTATTGATTTGTGATCCAATTTTTGGCAAATAGGTCAGCTTTAGAGGCGTGCCATATTTTTCAATTATTGCTTTAAGATCTAAACCATTAAAATACAAGTTGTTATCCTTGGTTTCAAATCCTTCCTGAGGAAAATAAAAGGTTTGTTTAACGAGGTCTGTATAGGTATTG
>JBDLUR010000211.1:0-5977 GCA_039805205.1 Bacteroidota bacterium | reverse complement strand
AAAATATTCCAGGTGTTGATGTTGATATTGATGGTAATGTTTCACTCAGAAATGCCTCTCCTACTATTTTTGTGGATGGCAGACCAACCAATTTAACCTTGGATCAAATTCCATCTGATGCAATACAGAGTGTTGAATTGATTACCAATCCATCAGCGAAATTTGATGCTTCAGGTGGTATGTCAGGTATCATTAACATCATTTTGAAAAAGAACAGGAAAGCTGGATACAACGGTAATCTCCGAGCTGGTATAGATTCTCGTGCAATGCCCAATTTTGGAGGAGATATCAATATCAAACAAGGAAAGGTCAATATTTTTGCAAGTTCGATGTACAACAAGAGGAAATCTATTGGAGAAGGCCAGTCACTACGTGAAGAATTTTTTGCAACGCCTAGTATCAGCTACGACCAAACTAATAATCCTATCAGTACAGGATTTTTCAATTTCAACAGAGCTGGTTTAGATTTCTTTGCAGATAATAGAAATACATTTACCCTATCTGGGAGTTATGTTCAAGGAGAATTTAATAACAGTGATAAATTAGCCATACAAATTGATACTTTATACCCTACTGGTACTAAATCAATTTTATCTGAACGTATAACAGAATCAGGGTTCAATTTTAATAATTATGGTGCTGCTTTAGGATACAAACATTTGTTCAGCAAAAAAGGGATGGAACTGACTGCCGATTTGAACTACAACAATAGTATCAACAAAAGCAATGGAGGTTTTCAAACCCAATACTACGATATCACCAATTCTCCTAAAGGCGACTTAATTGATCAGACGCAACAAGGAAAAGGAAGTAATTCTTTTTATACATTCCAAACTGACTTTACCAATCCTTTGGGTGAGAAAGCAAAATTGGAATTAGGTATGAGAGCAGCCATCAGAGATTTTCAAAGTGAAAACTTAAACTTCATTTATAATTTCGCTTTAAACCAATACATCCCAATTACCTCAATTAATGCTAATTATAAGTTCAACGATAAAGTAATTGCTGCTTATGGTACTTACGCCAATACGATTGGCAAAAAGACCAATTATCAAATTGGTTTAAGAGTTGAAAGTTCAAAATATACTGGAACCTTGCTAACCAACGGAAATACATTTGGCAATTCCTATCCGTTAAGTTTATTTCCCAGCTTGAATTTTACACATCAAATAGATCAAACACAAGATGTGCAATTCAGCTTTGCGCGTAAAATCAACAGACCCAATTTCTTTCAAATCTTACCTTTTGTAGACTATACAGATTCTTTGAATATTAGCAGAGGTAACCCTGATTTGATTCCTGAGTTTACTAACTCAATCGAATTAAACTATCAGAAATCCTTTAAAAAGAGTCATAGTATTTTCATTTCAGGTTATTTCAAACAGACTGACAATTTGATCACCCGTTATCAGATCAAAGAAGAAAGTACCACACCTGGAAAAGATATTCTTATTAATACATTTATCAATGCCAATAGTAGTCGTGCTTACGGACTTGAATTCACTTCTCGAAATCCGGTTACCAAATGGCTTGAATTTACTACCAATTTGAATTTCTTTAATTCATCAATTAACAGTAGCAATTTACAAGTTGATCTTAATAATTCACTTTGGAGTTTCTTCGGTAAAATCAATGCTAACATCAAATTACCAGCTAATTTCACTTTACAACTTGCTGGTGACTATCGAAGCAAAACCATTCTACCACAAAGCAGTTCAAACCGTGGTGGCGGCGGCGGAGGCTGGGGCGGCGGCGGTGGAGGTGGCTGGGGTGGTTTTGTCCAGACATCTGCTCAAGGTTATATAGAGCCTAATTATGGTATTGAATTTGCACTTAGAAAAGAATTCTTAAAAGACAAAAAAGGATCTTTAACGCTTAGCATGAATGATGTTTTCAAAACCAAAGTGTTTGGGTCTTATTCTGAATCTCAGTTTTTTACTCAGACCAATTCTAGAAGAAGAGATTGGCAAGTATTCAGGTTGAATTTCAATTACAGATTTGGTAAAGTTGATGCCTCCATATTCAAGAGAAAAAATACGAGAAGCGGAAGTGATGGAATGCAAGAGGGAATGCAAATGCAACAATAATTAATTAAAAAGCCGCTTTAAAAAAGCGGCTTTTTTTTAACCTCTTTTTCCAACAAGCATAGGAACAAAAGAAAATTCATCAAACTTTTCTTCAATTAACGTTCCATCAGCCTGTTTTGTAATACGATGCATACGCTGGTTTTCACCTTCATCAAGTGGTAATACCATCCAGCCTCCGGGCTTTAGTTGTTCAAGAAGTTTTTCTGGAACATATGGAGCTGCAGCAGTAATTAATATTTTATCGAAGGGGGCATATGTAGGTAGTCCCTCAAAACCATCACCATAAAACATTCTCAAGGTTGGATATTGTTTGAGAAATTGAAAGTTTTTATTGGCATCAAACAGTCTTTTTTGCCTTTCAATTGAATAGACTTTTGCTTTTAGTTCTGCCAAAACCGAAGCTTGATAAGCACTACCCGTTCCAACTTCTAGAATTTTTTCAAAAGGTTTTATTTGCAACAATTGAGTTTGATAAGCAACGGTATAGGGTTGCGATATGGTTTGATCTTCACCAATTGGAAAAGCACGGTCTTCGTAGGCTTGTTTTTCGAATGCAGAATCCAAGAAAAAATGCCTTGGAACATTCATAATTGCGTTTAAAACAGCTTCATCTGTAATTCCCTTTTCTCTTATTTGGTCGACTAACTTCTTTCTAAGCCCCTTATGTAAATAACTGTCTTCAGTAGTCCTCATGCCTTCAAATTTCCAAAATTCCTCATTTATTTAAGTCCCAAATCAATCGTAATCTGTTCAATTTTTGTACCCAATTCTGCATATGCTTCATCAAAATCTTGTACAGCATTGATTTTGCCTTGGACGCTAAAGTAAAATTTTATTTTAGGTTCAGTTCCAGAAGGTCTTGCACTTATTTTACTGCCGTCTGCTAAAACAAATTGTAACACATTACTCTTCGGTAGGTCTATTGTACAAACTTGTCCGTTTGATAAATCTTTGGCTTCTTGTTTTTCATAATCGTACAAACCAACTACGGGAATACCTGCTAACACTTTAGGAGGTGCAGTACGGTATTGCTCCATCATGGCTGCTATTTGTTCTTGCCCATCTCTACCTTTTTTTGTAATAGAGATTAGATGCTCTCTAAAGAGACCATATTCAACAAATAATTCTAAGAGTTTTGTAAAGAGACTTTTTCCTGCATCTTTTTCATAGGCTGCCATTTCACAGAGTAAAGCGACTGCACTAACAGCATCTTTATCCCGCAATTGATCGCCAATCATTAATCCGTAAGACTCTTCTCCTCCAATAATATAGTTTTCGTGTGCTTCTTTTGACTTGATTAACTCTGCAATCCACTTGAAACCAGTCAACACACTGTAGCATTTTACACCACTTTTTGAAGCAATTAAATCTATCAAATCAGTCGTTACAATGGTTTTCACAACCATATCGTTTTCCTTGGCAATTCCTTTCTTCTTTCTGGCTTCAATTAAATAATTGAACGCCAGTACTGCTGTCTGGTTACCATTGAGTAAAACCCAATTCCCATGGTTATCTTTTACACCAATTCCTACTCTATCTGCATCTGGATCAGTTCCCAACAAAATATCTGCATCGATAGCTGCTGCTTTTTTTAGTCCCAAACTCATGGCCTCACTTTCTTCTGGGTTTGGATAAATAACGGTTGGGAAATTCCCATCAGGAGTCATTTGTTCATCAACAACATTAACATTTGTAAATCCATAGGCGGTTAACACATCAGGAACCATTTTGAATCCTGTACCGTGAATTGGAGTGTAGACAATTTTGAGGTCATGTTGACGAGCAATAACATCTGGGTATACACTTAGGCTTTTTACCATATCGATGTATGCCTTATCAATTTCTTCTCCCAAAATATGAATATTTGCTTCTCCGCCCTTCCATTTAACATCATCAACCAACTCTATTTTTTCTACTTCCGTTATTACATTTTTATCGTGAGGTGGAACAAGCTGACCCCCATCATTGAAATAGGCTTTGTAACCATTGTATTCTCTTGGGTTGTGAGAGGCTGTACAAACAACACCACCATGGCATTTCAGGTGCCTAATGGTAAAAGAAAGTTCTGGAGTTGGACGAAGCGCTTCAAACAAATACACCTGAATGCCGTTGGCAGCCATGACATTGGCTGTTATTTCAGCGAATAAGCGACTATTATTTCTGCTGTCGTGTGCTATAGCTACCCTCACTTGTTCACCATCAAAAAAGTTCAATAGATAATTGGCAAAACCCTGTGTAGCCATTCCAATGGTATATTGGTTGATACGATTAGTGCCAACTCCCATGATACCCCTCAATCCTCCAGTTCCGAATTCTAAATTTTTATAAAATGCATCAGCTAGTTCATTAGGCTGATTAGCTTGAAGATCACGGATAGCAGTCTTTGTGGTCTCATCGTAATTTCCATCTAACCATTTTTGTACACGATCGAGTATTTGCTGTTCCATTTACTAGTTATTTTTGCAAACTTAATGAACGAAGAGGTAAAAGCCACTATCTTGAATATCAAATCCTAAGGATTGAACAAATTAATCAAAATATATATATTTCTATTCATCTGTTTGAATACTAGCAATAGCTATTTAAAAGCACAGGATACTGTTGTCAATAAATCAACCAAAAAATGGGTATTGGGTAGTGTTCAAGTTGGTTTATGGGGAGGAAGTTTCTATGCTTTAAACAAAGCATGGTATGCTAATTATCCCAAGGCTAAATTTCATTTGTATAACGATTGGGAAGAGTGGCAGCAAATGGATAAAATGGGACATTTTTGGTCGACTTACCAAATCAGCAGACATACCAGTAATATTTGGCAATGGGCAGGTTTGGATAGAGATAAAGCGATTTGGGTTGGTGCTGTAAGCGGCATGGCGTATTTGAGTGTTATTGAAATACTAGATGGCTATTCTGATAAATGGGGTTTCAGCATACCCGATGTGATGGCCAATACGGCTGGCGCAGGTTTATTTCTTGGTCAAGAATTACTTTGGAAAGAGCAACGCATTACCTTAAAACTCTCCTACTCTCCTTATCAATATGGAAACTTAAAATACAGAGCAGATGAATTATTTGGATCTGGTGATGTAGAACGATTACTAAAAGATTACAATGGTCAAATTATTTGGGCTAGTATCAACATGAAATCATTTTTACCCAATACTAAATTTCCTAAATGGCTCAATCTTGCTGTGGGCTACAATGCAAGGACGATGTTAGGTGGATATGAAAACAAATGGGAAGATGCCTTAGGTAATCCAATAATACGAAACGACATTAAACGATATAAACGGTTTTTAATTTCCTTCGATGTTGATCTTACCAAAATAGAAACCAAAAACAAGACTTTGAAAACAATCTATTCTATCTTCAATGTGTTGAAAGTACCTGCTCCAGCTATAGAATTCAACACATTGGGCAAATTCAGACTACACCCTGTTGCCTATTAACTAAAGTAAATAAGCACCCCCTAGCTTGCCATCTTTTACTTCAACAAAAATATGGTCATGGAAGGTAGTAGACAATGAAATCCCTACATAGTCAACATGTACAGGATGCGTTTTGTAACTTCTCTCTACTAAAGTAAGTGTTTCAATTTTTTTAGGTGATGCTTTTAACAATGGCAAGAGTGAATAAAGTAATGTTTTCCCACTATTCACAACATCATCAACCACAACTACCACCTTATCCTCCAAATTAATATCGCTCTCCAGCTGACAAACCAATGGATTTTGTTTGTCAATATCAATGGGCAATAAAACAATACTAAATATTGAAATTTCGTCTAAAATGGATTTTAAGATATTGGCAATATCTAGTCCATTTCCTTTAACACCTGCTAAAACAAGTTGTTTTTCTGTATTGTTTCTTTCTATTACTTCATAAGCCATACG
>JBDLUR010000210.1:0-9997 GCA_039805205.1 Bacteroidota bacterium | reverse complement strand
GCCCAGATTGTTAAGTTGCCAGCTGCTTGTTGAGCTGCATATTTTTCTTTGATGGTTGCCAATGCCATTTTCTGAATATTGGCGTTGTAAGCTCCACATAAACCACGGTCGCTAGTAATAACCACCATCAATACCTTCTTCACTTGTCTTTCTTCGGCAAGACTCATGTTGCTTCCACCTTCCGTATTGCTCACTATGTTACTCAACATCTCTTGCAACTTTGAAGCATAGGGGCGCATTTGAATAATGGCATCTTGAGCACGGCGTAATTTAGCCGCACTAACCATCTTCATTGCCTTTGTAATTTGTTGTGTAGATTGAACCGATTTAATCCTGTTCCTTACTTCTTTCAACTGACCTGCCATGGGTTTCTTGAATTTGGGTGCAAAGGTAGTAAAAAACCCACTATTTCTGAATCATTACCCGCTTTATCAGTTGCTCACCTGTTTCCGGTATTTGTAGGTACACCGAATAGACCCCATTGGATGGAATCCTAATTACAAATACTTGATCTGCAATATTTTTACCCTCATTTACCAAACGACCGAGCTGGTCAGTAACCCGATAATTTAACTTTCCCGCACCTTCATTTCTACTAACAGTAACCTCTCCTTGGGATGACCTAACGGAAATAAGAATTGGAGTTCGATTGTTGAACTTAACAAGACGAATTTCACTAGGGGTGATTTTTCCATCCAAATCTTCCTGTACGATACGGTAGTAGGCATAATTATCACCTACTGGAATTCGCTCATTAAATTGGTAATAAAGCGGAAAAGATGAATTCCCATTCACACCTTTAGAAAAAACATATCCAATTTTTTGAAATTTACCTTGTGAGGAAGAAGAAGCTCTTTCAATTATAAATCCTCGATTTTGTTGTTCCTGATCGGTGGACCAGTTTAATAAGGCTTTATTATCTGGGATCAGGCGCGCACTAAAATGGGTCAAATGGACAGGCAAAACTGAAGAAGTGATTTCAATCATGGTAAACCGACTGAAATTGGTAACCCCATTTGCAGTAGCAAAACCCTCTGATAAAGTACTTCCAGCATCTGTACTATTTTGTGCGGCATCTAACCCAACTGCAACTTCCCATGTATTGGTATTTGTGCTAAAATGTCCCACTTTATAATAACTAACATTTGTAGCATTGGTAAAATAATTACCGCTTATACTCTTGTAATGCAATTTAACATGAAGTCCTGATGCATTGGCCACTAAATTACTCGGTGTGATTGTCCAATACTCAGTAGCGACATCACGAACATTACTGTTCTTTAAAGTTGTATTGTAGGCTGTTTCATGATAGGAAACCGTGACTTCCTCAGTTGTTGATGCATTGGGGAAGGTAATTCTAACGGGATCATAAACAGCTGAATTTAGTTTCCCTATTGGAAAATCAAAAGCGTAATTCGCACTACCATTGGTGCCTGTTTTTTTAACGGGACCTCTTACATAAGCGCTATTCGATGCTCCGGTTACTGTAACTCCATTTGTCAAACTAATTATTTTGTCAGTGGCAGGAACTAGATAACCACTTGTTAATGTAAGTTGGTTGGTTACAGCAATCGACTCATTAACAGTAATATTTGTTCCAGAATTGATGGTAAGATTTAAAAATGAAGTTGCAGTTGTCCCTCCAATTGTATGTGCAGCAGTACCAAAAATTACTCTGCTGTTGACCTCCATATTGAGCAAACCATTATTGGTTAAACTACCAAGCAAGGTTAAACTATTACTTGTCTTCAATAACACAGATGCGCCTACATTAATTGTAAGATCGGTTAATGTTATATTATCCCCCAATTCAGGTGAATTGTTGGATGGATAAATAATCGCAGCATCACCTGATCCAGGTACTTCTGCACCCGCAAGACACCAATTAGTTGTATTAGTCCAGGCAGTACTTGTAGTTCCAAGCCATGAGTTTAAGGGACGCACAGTAAGGGTACCAGTTGATTGATAGGTAATTTGATAGTTGTTGGCATCAAAGCCATTTGTTCCAAGAGCATTTGAAGTATTTATTGCATAAGAACCGACTGTTGCAGTGGAGGAAGATCCGTCGCTGGACATGTCCACTGAAGTTATAGTTTCACCTGGAACCAATCCGCTACTTGAAAACAATGAAGTATTAAATGAATGGTTTACGCCGAAACATTTCAGAATACTATTTGCGGTTATCGTTAGTGATTTTTGATTAACCGTATAGTTCAGTGTAGACACATTACCTGTTCCGTTTGTATTTGTAGCACTCAAACTGATTGCATGTATACCAGCAGGTGTATTGGCACCAATTGTAATGAGTCCAGTTGTAGCATCCAAAGACATTCCAGTGGGTAAACTTCCTGCTGAAAAACTGGTTGGATCATATGATGCTGTGATCTGATAAGTTGATGCAGTACCATATGTTGATGATCCAGTCAAATTACTGGTAATACTTGGTGTTTGCGGTACAGTAGTTATTGGTTTTAATGCCAATAAAATTGCCCCGAAATTGTTAGCAGCCGATTGATTAACCAAACCATTTCCTGTTGAACCAGCCGTTGCTTTTATGCCCCATGCCATTCCAACAGAAAGTTTATCTTCTGCATCTCTACCATCATATGAGATATCATAGATTTCAGTCAAGGTACCCGGACTAGTTGTGCGCCAGGCAGTGGCATCGCCTGCAGTGTTGACAAAACTAACTTCACCATCAGCTTGCGCTAACATAAGAATTGCAGCATTGTTACTTGATGTAAGCAGTCCGTTTGCAACCACTGCAGTTGTATTAACACCATTTGACACATTAATTGTATTGGATACCACATCAAAAGGAGAAGCACCGCTAACATCAACATTCACAAAAGCAGCAATAGCACCCACAGCAGAATATACATTACTTGTAAATGCAAAAGAATAAGGATTGGAATTCAAATCAGCTGCCTCAACAACTTTATACATCACTAAAGCCCTATAGTTAACTACATTATCAATCCTAGTATTAGCAATAACAGTCCAACCAGTTGCAGTTGGTGAAGTTGCATCATTGGTAGATTTTGAATAAGAAATATTTACTATCAATACATCCCCCACTGCTATCCCTGTTGGTTTTGGAATGGTCAGTGTGTTTGAATTCGTTGTTCCTGAAGTTGCAGTTCCACGTTGTACAATCAGTGGATCAACCCAATTTATACTAGTACTATTTGAAGACGTTGTAAAATTAAAGGGTCTCGAGCTTGCAGAGGGCAAAATCGAGAGTAGAAAAAAAACCAGGGTGAATAGCCGACGAATACTCATAATTGATGAGAAAATCAATCGGATAAAGGATCTACTTACTCAAGTGAAAATTGAGTAATACAAACGGCATTAATAAGAATGATGGATTGAGTGGTCTAGAAATAAAACGGACCACCCCTAAAAATAGCTAGAGATAATTAAAAATGCAAGTGTGCTTGAGATCAATTTTGAGGAATCTCAATAGTTACATTAACCCATTCCGGATCAAACTTGGCACTGAATTTCTTATAAAAATTAATGGCCGGTTCGTTCCAATCGAGCACCTGCCAAGTCATGCGCTTGAATTCTTTTTCTTTTGCTTCTTTGATCAGTCGCTCAATCAACATTTTACCAATCCCTTTCCCACGCAAAGCCTCAGTAACCAAAATGTCTTCGAGGTACATGACCTGACCTTTCCAGGTTGAATAACGGATGTAATAAAGTGCGAAGGCAACGACTTTCTTTTCTTGATTTTCAACTACAAAAGCCCACCAAACAGGGTTGGAACCAAATCCGCTTTCTTCAAAGTGATGAGGGTCAACTGTTACTTCATCAGGAGCTTTTTCATATTCCGCGAGCTCGCGAATAAGATCCAGCATTGCAGGACAATCCTTTTTTTCAGCTCTTCTAATTTGAAACTCCATCATTATTGTAAAGCTTGATCAAAATCTTCCAAAATATCTTCAATGTTTTCAATTCCCACACTCAAACGGATGAGTCCGTCTGTTATTCCATACGCTAATCTGTGTTCGCGTGGGACTGAACTGTGTGACATTGACGCTGGATGAGATAATAAGGTATCACATGTACCCAAAGAGACTGTACGCGTACACATTTGGAGTGCATTCATGAACTTTACACCAGCATCAAAACCACCCTTTAATTCAAAACTCATCATTGCCCCAGCATGCTTCATCTGACGCTTTGATACTTCGTAATCTGGATGATCTGTTAGTCCGTTATAATTAACCTTGGCAATTGCTGGATGATTATTCAAAAATGCTGCTACCTGACTTGCATTCTCACAATGCCTTTGCATCCTCACCTCAAGCGTTCTCATGCCATTCATGAGCAAGAAAGCATCGAATGCATTGCTGTTACCCCCAAGCAAACGATGTGTTTTTGTGGCTCTTGTTTTCATGAACTCGATGTCGGTACCCAAAAGAACACCACCTATTGCAGTACCATGTCCGTTTAAAAACTTAGTGGTTGAATGCAACACAAAATCAATTCCATATTTAAATGGCTGTTGTAAATAAGGAGTTGCAAAAGTATTGTCACAGGCTGTGAGCTTGCCATATTGTTTTGCTAGATTACTTAACGCCTCTAAATCGACACACTGCAATGTAGGATTAGCGGGTGTTTCAAGGTAAACCAACTTAATTGCAGGATCTTCTTTCAAACATTTTTCTGCAAGTGCTAGATCACGCAAATCTACAATAATGGCTTCCACTTCTAGTGGCTCTAACAAAGATTTTAAAAAATCTTGTGTACCACTGTACAATGAAAAATGAGTGAGCACCTTATCCCCTCTTTTTAACGTTGCAATAAAAAGAGAGCCGATAGCTGCCATACCAGAAGCATGTAAAATAGCTTTTGCTTCCAAGGGCTTACCTTCTTTTTGTAAGCCATAGGTTTCCATGGCTGCAATTTTGAGTTCGGCTTCATTCATAGTTGGATTTCCCCACCTAGAATAAATATATCCTTCTTCCTTACCCGAAAACCTTCTCATGCCCTGTTCCGCCTCATCATAAACGTAGGTTGACGAAGCATAGATTGGTGTTAAGTGCGCATACATAGGATCTTTAACATGACCACCATGCACTGCTAAGGAAGAAAAACCCTTGAATTGTTTGTTACTCATATTGCCCATTTTACCCAAGTTGCACCCCATGTGAATCCACCACCGAACGCAGCTAGTACAATATTATCTCCTTTCTTGATCTTATCTTGGTAATCCCACAAACAAAGTGGAATAGTTGCTGCTGTTGTGTTACCATAACGATGGATATTCAACAACACTTTCTCATCAGGAAGACCCATTCTCCTTGCAGTTGCATCAATGATTCTTTTGTTAGCCTGATGAGGGACCAACCATGCAATATCATCAGCAGTTAAATTATTTCTTTGGATCAACTCATAACTAACATCCGCCATACCTGTAACTGCGAATTTGAATACAGGCTGACCATCCTGAAACAGATAATGTTCTTTTCTATCCACTGTTTCATGTGATGGAGGATTGAGTGAACCACCCCCTTTCATATGTAAATACTTTCCGCCACTTCCATCACTTTTTAAAATACTATCCAATACACCATATCCTTCTGTATTGGGCTCCAATAAAACTGCGCCAGCACCATCACCAAAAAGAATGCAGGTAGTACGATCTGTGTAATCAGTTATTGCACTCATCTTGTCTGCACCAACCACTGCAACACGCTTGTAACGTCCACTCTCAATTAAAGAAGCCCCTGTTGTTAGAGCATATAGAAATCCAGAGCAGGCAGCCAAAATATCAAAACCCCAGGCATTTTTAATACCCAATTTATCAGAAGCGATATTGGCCGTATTAGGGAAAAACATATCAGGAGTGACAGTCGCCACAATTAAACAATCAATATCATTGGGCTCAATTCCTCTTTTTTTACAAAGATCAAGAACAGCCGGAACAACCAAATCAGAGGTCGCCTTACCTTCACCTTTCAAAATGTGCCTTTCAGAAATACCTGTCCTAGTTTTAATCCACTCATCATTGGTATCCACCATTTTCTCAAGCTCTGCATTGGTTAAAATATAATCAGGAACGTACCCACCTACAGAAGTTATCGCAGCAGTTATTTTTTGCATATTGGTTGTTTGGTTGGCAAAGTTATGGAATAGATGTTTGAAAGGGGGTGAATTAAAGAAACTTTTAGCAGTTTAGTGCGCGGGAAAATGGTCCCTAACTCCCTTAAATTCATTAAATTCGCATAGATTTTATATCCTCATGATAGCAAGTTTAACAGGTACTTTTTTGGCTAAAACCCCTTCTTATGTGCATATCGATGTGCATGGAGTAGGATATGAAGTACAAATCAGCTTGAATACCTACTCAAAAATTCAGGATATCAAAGAGGGCACCCTCTTTACACACCTGCAAATCAAAGAGGATGCACATACCTTATACGGATTTTCAGAACTCGCTGAAAAAGAATTGTTTATACAATTAATCAGCGTAAATGGTGTTGGTGCATCCACTGCCAGGATCATGCTTTCTTCCATGCAACCTGCTGAATTAAAATCAGCTATTGCGTCTGGAAATACAGGTGCTTTAGAAAAAATCAAAGGTATTGGCAGGAAATCAGCCGAGAGAATTGTGCTTGAGCTTCGTGAAAAAATGGTAAAACTTGGTGTAGAAAGCACATCTTCTGGCTTCAAATACAATAGTTTAGACAATGATGCGTTAAATGCTTTGATGGCACTCGGCATACAAAAAAATGTTGCTGAAAACGCCCTTAAAAAAGCAAAAAATCTTGCCCCAGAAGACAATAACCTTGAATCACTCATTAAAAAATCCCTCCAGCATATTTGATAAGAACTCTACTCCATCAAATCTTTACGGCAAGTTGAACCTGTTATCTAAATCGATAACCTTATTGGCCATCCTGATTGGTTTTCAATTTTCTGCATACGCGGATGGATATCTTTTTGCGCCTACTCGAATCACTCAAGATACGCTTCCCAAAAATGATACGCTTAGGTATCCAATTAAGGATAGGTATAGCGACAAGTATTCACAACCTGGGAAAAATCCATTCGACCTCAAAGACCCTGCTAATATTCGTGATTCAATAGTCTATGACCCTAAGACCAAAGAGTACTACATCATCGAAAAAATCGGCACTAAGTATTTCAGAAAACCAACCAGTTTAACATTCGACGAATACATGCGGATACAGTCCCGCAAAATGGAAGTGGATTATTTCCAAAAAAGAGCGAATACCAGCAGTTTACTGAACAGAAAACTCAGCAAGCCGAAATTGAACATGGGCGATGATTTATTCAACCGTCTTTTTGGTTCAGGTAAGATAGACATAAGACCTCAAGGAGAAGTGAATGTTACCGCTGGCTATCAAGGTCAGAATGTGAAGAACCCTACTCTTCCTGAAAGAGCTAGAAAAAATGGAGGATTGGATTTTGATATGGCTGCTAATTTGAATGTGGTGGGTAACATTGGCAGCAAGATGAGGTTTCCAATTAGCTACAACACACTGTCTACATTTGACTTCGAAAATCAATTGAAACTGGATTATACCGGTGATGCAGATGATATTTTCAAGAAGATAGAAATTGGAAATACTTCTTTTGCTAGCAAGGGAACTTTAATTCCTGGTGCTCAACAATTATTTGGTATCAAGACACAGATGCAGTTTGGTAAACTGTGGGTGTCGACCGTCTTTGCTAGTCAGCGTTCTCAACGACAGTCCGTTGGTTTCCAAGGTGGTTCAAGCGCGAGCCAATTTGAAATCAAAGCTGATGAGTATGAGGAAAACCGACATTTCTTATTAGCTCAACATTTTAGAAAAGAGTATAACAAAGCGATGAAGAATTTACCTATCGTAAATTCTCAAGTACAAATTCTGAGATTGGATGTTTGGGTTACGAATAGAACTGGCGCCACAACAAACGCAAGAGATGTGGTGGGCTTGATGGATTTAGGTGAAAGCAACCCTTACCAACAAGCGCCTATTATCAACCCGACTGGCATACCTTATCCTGCAAACGGTGCCAATGATTTGTATGGTAAAATCGTAAGCAATCCTATCAGCAGAGATCCAGCACAAATCGTCAATTATTTAAATAACATCGGACTTCAACCGGTGCGTGATTTTGAAAAAACATTTGCACGTAAACTCGATAGCACCCAATATTATTTCAACAGACAATTAGGATTCATTTCTCTTAATGTTACACTTCAACCTGATGAAGTTTTAGCAGTCGCCTATCAATACACCTTGAATGGCAAAGTATATCAGGTGGGTGAGTTTGCACAAGACATTCCTGTTGATGCGAATAATGGTGTGCAAAAAGTATTGTTCCTGAAATTACTAAAAGCTACTTCACAACGTACATCACTTCCGATGTGGGATTTGATGATGAAAAATATTTATCCAGTCGGATCAGGACAACTAGAGCGACAAGATTTTCAATTCAATGTACTTTACCAAGAACCTGGCGGCGGTGAAAAAAGATATATTCCAGAAGGAGATCAAGCTGGTGTTCCATTGATTACTTTAATGAATCTTGATCGTTTGAATAACCAAAATGATCCACAACCAGATGGTGTATTCGACTACGTAGAAGGCTATACCATCAACTCTTATCAAAGTCGCGTTATCTTCCCTGTACTAGAACCATTTGGTCACGACCTCGACTATATTTTCAATGCAGATCCTTCACTGAGAGAAAAATATTTATTCTATCCCCTATACGATACTATCAAGGCCATTGCACAGACCTATGCCAACCTCAATCGCTTTGTGATGCGAGGTAGTTCTAAATCTTCTGGCTCAAACAATGGTGAAATTTCTTTGAATGCATTTAACATCCCTCAGGGTTCTGTTACAGTAACTGCAGGTGGACAAGTATTACAGGAAAATGTTGATTATACAGTCGATTATATTGCTGGCACAGTTAGAATCATCAACAACTCTATCAAACAATCTGGCTTACCTGTTGATGTGAAGTTTGAAAACAATGCAACTTTTGGCGTGCAGCAGCGAACCTACATGGGTATGCGATGGGATTATTTGTTTAACGATAAACTATCCATAGGTGGTACCATGGTGAGGTTAACAGAACGTCCTTTCTTCACAAAAATGGAATATGGTGCTGACCCAATCAAGAACAGCATGTTGGGATTGGATGTCAACTACAACAGTGAATTACCTCGACTCAGCAAGTGGCTAAGCAAACTTCCTTTCTATGAAGCGAATGGTACTTCAAAAATTAATTTCTCTGCTGAAGCCGCTAAAATGATACCTGGACATGCACCTCAAATTGGAAGAGGTGGGAATGGATTAATTTATCTAGATGATTTTGAAGGAACGAAATCCAGCATAGATCTTAGGTTTCCAATTGTTGGATGGACCTTGGCCTCAACACCTGCTGGATCAACTGATCGATTTGGCAACATCATGTTCCCAGAAGCCAGTGCATTTGACAATCTTGAATATGGTAAAAACAGAGCCAAACTAGCCTGGTATAATATTGAACCTATTTTGCAAGAAAGAAGAAATCCAAATAATCCAATCAGGAATGATTTGGCACAACTCTCCGACCCAAGAGTGAGATCAGTCGGACAACAAGAAATCTTTCCAAGAAGAACTCCAGATTACGGACAAAGTCAGCTTGTCACATTCGACCTTGCCTACTATCCAAAAGAAAGAGGACCTTACAACTATGACGCGCTTAATGTTGAGAACAATGGCTCATTAAGGACCCCCAACAAAAGATGGGGTGGTATTATGCGTGGTATTGATCAAACAGATTTTGAAACTGCCAATATTGAATTCATCGAATTCTGGGTACTAGATCCTTTCATTAAAAACACCAATCCAGCCGGCGGTTCTCTTTATTTGAACTTGGGCAATATTTCAGAAGATATTCTGAAAGACTCAAGAAGATTCTATGAAAATGGATTACCTACACCAAGTATACCTTCAGCAACTGCAAATTCTACCTGGGGGAAAAC
>JBDLUR010000209.1:0-7099 GCA_039805205.1 Bacteroidota bacterium | reverse complement strand
TTGTGGACCAACTAGTGAGACACCAGCAGGCCAAACACCTAAAGCCTTTGGACCAAAAAATGTATTAGTTGCTGTATTGATATAAAAATCACCATCAACACCAGTTGATTGACCTGGATTTGTTGTTCCGTTTAATATTGTCTTTCCATTTGCACCAGGGGTTCCTGCACCACCTGCACCAATAGCCGTCCATGCAGACCCATTGTAATAATAAAAACCCTTCATCAATGGAGCTTGATCATCTGTCTGATAGACTAAAAGTCCAGCTGCAGGTGAAACAATAGCAACTCGCTGAGCTTTGGTCATACGAGGTGCTAAAAATCCTTTTGATGTTGAACTTACTTCCAATTGTGCTGAAGCATGTGGCGTTGCTGTTCCAACTCCCATCTGGGCTTGGCCAACGGAAACCAAAAAGAAAAACGATAAGACAATTACTAAATGTTTCATTTAAACTGTTTTTTTATGATAGGGTAAAATCTGAAAACGGACTGTGATTCAGGGCTTTAGAAGGAGAATTGGATGGAATTATACAATCACTTTCAAAGAAGATTTTTTTGAAAGTGACTGAGTAAAATTGTTACATTAAAAAAATACCTACAATAGCGAATGTTAGTAGTGAAGTAATTAACAGACTAAAAAAGTTGAGAAAGGACTAAACAATGCCTGATTTCAAGGCAAGTGAAACAGCTTCAGCGCTAGAATTAACCTTTAACTTATCGTAGACCTTGCGAATATGTGCATTAACCGTAAAATAACTGATATCCATTTCTGCAGCTATCATTTTATAACTCATCCCCTCAGATAATAAACGAAGTACTTCTGTTTCTCTGTTGGTGAGATTGAAAGTTAGAGCTGGCTTTGTTTTTGGTTGAAACGACTGCATTACCCTGAGCGCAATGGATGGTGTCATGATGGCTCCACCATGAAAAATATCTTCTAACCCTTTAATTATCTTATCTGCGGACGCACTTTTTAGCAAATAACCTTCGGCCCCAGCTTGTAAACTTCCAAACACATTCTCGTCATTGTCGAAGGCTGTTTGAATCAATACTTTTACATGTGGATACTTAGTCTTGATTAATTTTGTTGCTTCAATGCCATTTTTCCCTGGCATATTGATATCCATTAAAACGATATCAGGCAACAATTCATTTACCTGAGATTCAACATTAACCGCATCTGCAAATGCTCCAACCGAAATAAATCCCTCTGTATTGTTGAGTAACGCTGTAATGCTTGACCTTATGGCTTCAGAATCATCATAAATTAAAACACTGATCATTCAGGTAAAATTAATCAAATGGCCAGGGGAGAGGTATAGCGAATATTAGTAATGGGCACACTACAAGAGATTGTTGTCCCCTTGCCTATTTCACTGTTGATGGACAGTATTCCTCGTATTTTTTGTGCCCGATACTTCATGTTTTTGAGTCCGTTACCACTAAAAGTATTTTCAGGATCTTCCATTCCGACTCCATTATCTTGAATCTTCAGCACAATTTGATCTTTTTCACTTCCTAAACTGATATCGATATTTGTGGCATGTGCATGTTTCAAAATATTATTGATAGCTTCTTTCGAAATCAACAAGAGATTCTTTCTTGCATTAATATCAATGATTTGTGATTCTATATTTTTATCAATATGATAGTTGCAATGGATATTTTGATCATCCATCAAATCAAAATAAAAATCTTTTAACTGGCCACTAATGGATTTATTATTTTGTTTATCAGGATTTATTGCCCAAATTATATCTCCCATGTTTTGTGTAACTGCTCTTAGGTCATCGATAATACGCGTTAATGATTTATCAGATTGAGCAATATTGTTGTACAAGTTATTTTTTGCCAAGGAGGCATTGATGTGAATACCACTGAGCGTAGCTCCAAGATCATCATGCAAATCAGCGCTTATAGTTGATCGTTGATTATTTAATTCAATTTGCTTATTCACCTCCATCCTAATATTTTCTAGATAGATCAATTTACTTTTATACAATAATCCAAAATTTAAAAAAAGGAAAAATATAATTACTGAAAAAAGGATTAATTGAAAATACAAACCTGAGAATTTTTGTTCTCCTGAAAAAAAATAGTAAAAAGTTAAAGAACGGCCAGCTAAGATCATTACAAGGGTTCCTGCCATTATTATTCTATTGATAGTTCTTTTTCTTGTTCCCAAATAAATAAAAGTCACCAGAAAAAAAGGCGGTACTAGTAAATTAAAAAATGAAAATATTTTAATGGAATAATATTGTAAGGAAAATAGTCCAAGTACAAAAACCAAGAAGCCAACTAGAAAAAGGATTTTTTCAAACAATCTCAAAATCTTATATAATTTGGGATGGAACTTATCCAAGTCTAAAAACAGCCTTAAGAAATTTAAATAAAAACCTACTCCAAAAAATAACATCCCATAAAGTGAAGAAAATACATCTTCTCCCTTTAAGTTCTTTAAAGGATTCAGATTAGGGAAAATCTTCAAGAAGCAGAATAAAGAGATGATCAGAGAGAAAAAAATAAAATAGAGAAATTCTTTCTGTCTAAAAAGACTATAATGAGTAGCAATATAAAAGAGTTGTAGGAATATAATTCCTAAAAAGAAATAAGTGATTTCCATTTGAATTTAAATTGAAAAACAACAAAAAACTGCTCGCTCTACTAAAGCACTCCATGCAAACTACCTTTTTTTTCAAAAAGGCGATTTGTTTTTTCTATCATGGCAGGATCTAATTCAACTGCTGGAGCATGATGAGGTTTGATTCTTGCATCAATAATTAACGGACCATCACATCCCCAATGTTTGTTGTTGTAGGATGCAGCAATTCCATGTATGTCGTGTGAAGGATTACATCTTGTAAAGGCCACCCATAAGAAATTTCTCAAGTTCTTGGCAGTGAATGTTGCATCGTCGCACCAGATCAAAAGGGGAGTACCCTTGCTCTCGTCAAGTGAATTTGATAACTGTGCATTAAGTTGCTCCATTTCAGCTAGTGTTGTTTGTGCATCAACAAAGGGCTTGGTAGTAAAGGCTGCAACACCTGGCATAATCATTTTGAAATCTTGAACACCATTTATATTACTGAAACAAGATGGCAATTCAGTATCCAATGTTCTAATAGGATCACCGTATGCTGCAAAAACGACTTTACTTCCACTGTTTAATCCAGTCCCGGAATAATCTAATGTATCAATAGTAGTATTGGTATGAAAGTGGATATCTCTATCGAGGTGGATCCTTTCTAAAATATATTGGAAGAATTCTGCTTCGTGATGTGTTGTGAGCTGATTGGTAGGGTCAGCTGTTATAAACAAAAACTTAGCTAGACTCAATTGTCCCGTCCCTAAAATATGATTGGCAATGGTCAATAATTCTGCAGGTTGTTTTGTTGGAGCATAAGGAGTATAACGTTCACTTCCTATTGCTAATAAAAGTGGATGAACGCCTGCGGCATCCACTGCATGCACTTCCTTCACGCCAGGAATCTCTTTTGGAATGGCTGTCCCGGTCATTTCATGGATCAATTGTCCGAAGGATGTATCTTCTTGAGGCGGACGACCAACAACCGTAAATGGCCAAATAGCATTCTTCTTTGCATAAACTTTATGCACCTTCATCAAAGGAAAATCATGGGTTAAGCTGTAATAACCCAAATGATCCCCAAAGGGCCCCTCTGGTTTATTTTCACCTGGCATCACTTCACCTGTGATGACAAAATCTGCATCTGTACTCACAGCAAACCCATCTCTATAAACATAACGGAAGCGTCTGTTTCCCAATATACCTGCAAAGGTCATCTCACTTAATTCTTCAGGCAAAGGCATTACGGCTGAAACTGTATGGGAAGGGGGGCCTCCAGCAAATACACTAACTTTTAAAGGTTGTCCTTTTTTATTGGCCTTGGTCTGGTGTACACCAATACCTCTGTGCAACTGGTAATGAAGACCGATCTCTTGATCTTGTACATACTCATTCCCAGACAACTGGATGCGATACATGCCTAGGTTTGATTTCATGATACCTGGCTGGTCGATGTCCTCTGAATAGACCTGTGGCAGGGTAACGAAAGCACCTCCATCCATTGGCCAGTGTTGAATTTGAGGGATATCACTGATGCGAATCTCTTCAAACAATACAGGTTTATTGATTGGATTGCGAAGGGGTAGTGCCTTTATTGCTGCGAGGGCAGTCCCCATGTAGGCAAAGGGCTGCTTCATGGCTTTCATCGGATCATTTTTCAAATCGATGAGCTGTTGTACTTGTTGTAAAGTATCTCTGAAAATAAAACGACTCCGATCTAACGTGCCAAATATATTAGAAGCTGCACGAAACCTTGAGCCTTTTACGTTTTCAAATAATAATGCTGGACCACCAACTTCATACACACGATGGTGAATGGTGGCCATCTCCAAATAAGGGTCAACCTCTTCTTTGATGCGAATCAAACGACCATGCGCTTCAAGATCCAATAAACATGCTTCAAGAGAGTTGTATGCCATAGCTATCTAACAAAAGGTTGGGTGGATGGTTGGATAAAAATAAAAAAACCGACTTGAACAGATCAATAAAAGACCTTACAAGTCGGATTTTTTTATTCAATAGAGGATGAACTCCTCATAGTTTAAATACGCTCAAATGCAGAAAAGAAGAAATTACCTTCAATTGCTGCGTTTTCGTCACTGTCACTACCATGTACTGCATTCTCACCAACACTCTTGGCATATATTTTACGGATAGTACCCTCTTCAGCATTTGCTGGATTGGTTGCTCCAATTAGTTTACGGAAATCTTCAACTGCATTGTCTTTTTCAAGGATAGCAGCAACAATTGGACCGCTACTCATAAAAGAAACCAATTCACCATAGAAAGGTCTTTCTTTATGTACAGCATAAAATTCACCTGCTTTTTCAGCTGAAAGCTTGGTTAATTTAACGGCAATTAGCTTAAAACCAGCTGCTTCAATGTGCTTGAGAATAGATCCAGTATGTCCGCTTGCAAAGGCATCTGGCTTAATCATGGTAAATGTTCTGTTACTCATATCCTTATTTTTTTGGAATGCAAAGGTAAATGAAGAGATTTCATCACCCAAGTAAAATGCCCTTTTAATTGGATTTCAGCTATTTGGATATTAGATTTGCAATCCATCATGAAAGAAATTAGTCAAGTATTCGATTCGCTTAAGCCTACAGATCCGGTTGTTATTAACATGCACCAAAAGCCAGATCCGGATGCAATGGGTTCAGCCTTAGGACTTTATCATTTTATCAAGAAGCTGGGTAACCCTGTAGTGGTGATTTCACCTACCAATTGGGCCGACTTCCTCAAATGGATGCCTGGGATTGAAGATGTGATTGATTTTGAAGCGCATGGAGAACTGGCTAGAAAATACCTTTCTTCGGCTAAATGGCTTTTCAGTCTCGACTATAACCACTTCAACAGAACCCGCTACATGGAGGGAATTCTGATCCAAATGGAATGTAAAAAGGTCTTGATTGATCACCACAGAGAACCACAATCTGAGTGTTTTGACTATGGCTATAGTGAAATCACCAAGAGTTCTACTTCAGAGATGGTCTATGATTTCATCTTGATGTCGGGTAAAAAAGAACTAATCGACCAAAACATTGCAGCCTGTCTTTATGCTGGTGTAATGGCGGATACAGGATCTTTCAGGTTCTCATCTACTAGTCCGGATGTTCATAAAATGATAGCCGAACTTCAGGCCTACGACATCGACCACCCAAGGATCCATTCTAACGTTTATGATAACTTCCAAGAGAACAGACTTCGTTTTATTGGTCACGTTTTATTAAACAGGATGGAAGTATTGTATGAACACAATGCCGCAATCATCGCTATCCCAAAATCGGACATTCTGAAGTTTCATATCAAAACCGGTGACACGGAAGGCTTAGTAAACTATCCACTTTCTATCCAAGGTATTGAAATGGCCGCTTTGTTAATTGACCGTGACGAAGAGAGAAAATGGTCATTTAGAAGCAGAGAGACCTTCGATTGTAATACCTTCGCAAGGAGATATTTTGAAGGTGGTGGACATTTTAACGCATCTGGTGGAAGAAGTAGCTTATCAGTTGAGGAAAATATTAAATTTTTCAAAAAAGCATTAGTAGAATTTACATCTAAATAATAACAACAATTAAAATGAAAAAAACAGCACTGCTTTTAACAGCTTTATCGCTTTTCATGCTCAATGCATGTACAAACATTGGGTTTGAAAAAACCAAATCTGGACTAGAATACAAAATCATAAAGGGCGACGGTAAAGGTGAGTCATTAGCACATGGTGATATTGTAAAGTTTGAATACAGAATTACATTCAAAGATTCTATGGTGATGAATTCATACGATTTCATGCCGGTTTATGACCAAGTGGATAGCGTTGGCCGTTACCACGACTTTTCTGAGTTCTTGACTAAAATGAAAGTAGGCGATAGCGCAGTAAGTTTCCAATTGCATGATTCATTGGAGAAGAATTCTCAGTTTGGCGTTCCACCTTACATGAAGAAAGGCGACAAGCAGCAAATGACAATTAAGATTGTTGCTGTTTTCAAACCTAAAAACGGTAAACAAGCAAGAGATTACGCTATAGAAGACTACAACGCTGAGATGGATAAATACAAGGGTCGTGAACTTGCTGAAATTGAGAAATATCTTCAATTGAAAAAAATCAATGCAGAAAAAGTAAATAACAACTTGTATGTAGTGATTGATCAAGAAGGTACTGGTAAACAAGCCGATTCTGGTCAGCTTGTAGGTATCAAATACAGCGGTTATGGTTTTGATGGACAATATTTTGATTCAAACACTGATTCTACACGTCAGACTTCTCGTCATCCATTAGATACTTTCTTCTTTGTTTCAAAGTCTGAAGGTGCTATCGCTGGTATGCTTGAAGGTATCACCAAGTTCAAAAAAGGTTCTAAGGGAAGAATGTTCATTCCTTCTATCCTTGGTTATGGTCCACAAGGGAATCCTCCTGCGATCAAGCCTAATCAGAACTTGATCTTTGATGTTGAAGTTGTAGAGGTGAAGGATCTTGTTAGAGCTCCAATGCCACAAATGCCTCACTAATAAG
>JBDLUR010000208.1:0-8630 GCA_039805205.1 Bacteroidota bacterium | reverse complement strand
AGCCTGTAAGTTCAAGTAAGCTTGATGTGATGAGAATAAACACTGGAAGTAGACAAGCTACTATACTATTTGTAAATCCAGGAAGTAGCTTTTCATCAATGGGCTTTGAAGAGAAAGTTTGCAAAGGCACTGTATTAATTTTTTTCAGCGTAGACGCAAATAGTGGTCCAGCTAGTATGATTGTAGGTAGAGCAATCACCAAACCGTATATCAGGGTCTTACCCATATCTGCTTGAAGCTGATTAACCAATGCAGCAGGTGATGGGTGTGGAGGAAGGAGACCATGTGTTACAGAGAGTGCAGCAAGCATAGGTATCCCAACATAAACAGCTGGAAGCTTCAGTTGGTATACGATGGAGAAAATTAAAGGGACAAGTAATACAAATCCAACATTATAAAAAAGTGGTATTCCCACAATGAAGCCAGTCAGCATCATTGCCCAGGTAATATATTTTTCTCCAAATACAGTTACAATAGCCGAACTTATTTTTTGTGCAGCACCAGATACTGCAACCAGTTTTCCAATCATTGCACCAAAAAGTAATACCATCATCAGCGATCCTAACATATCGCCAATGCCTTTTTGAAGCGTTGCTGGAATTTTAATGACAGGAATGCCTAATAAAGTTGCTGCGACAATCGAAACTATGATAAATGCTAAAAAAGTATTTGTTTTGAGAACTGATATAAGAAAAATCAGTAGTGCAATACACATGAGGATTATCAAGAAAGACATAGGCAAGCCAATTCGTTAAGTGCGAGTAGCAATCTCCTTTGAAGTTAAATCATTTAAGCACTAGAAAATTCGCAATTTTTAATAAATTGAGAGAATTACAATTTTGATCATTCTTAATGCTTTCCATCATGACAAACAGACGTTCTTTTATACGGCGTTTATCAGCTGCAACAGCAACATCTATGATTGTGCCAGTTGTTTTACAATCTTCGCCTTTATCAAAAGTAAACACAGTAGAGGGTAAGGTAGTCCAATTTCCTGTAGGCTTTGCAGGCTATAGTTTTGTTAAGTTTAATTTGGATCAAAGCTTAGAAATGATGAAGCGTCTGCGGGTGAAATATCTTTCAGTCAAGGATTTTCATTTGCCCTTGGATAGTTCTCCAGCACAAATGGCTGCTATTAAAAAGAAATTTGATGACCATGCTATTACCCCCTATACAGTGGGAGTTATCTATATGAAATCAAAGCAGGATGTTGATCGTGCATTTGCTTATGCGCAAGCATTTGGTGTAGCAATGATTGTTGGGGTTCCTGATGAAATTATGCTGCCTTATGTAGAAGAGAAAGTGAAGTTGACAAATATTCGAATGGCTATTCACAATCATGGTCCGGAAGACAAACTCTATCCAACGCCTAAATCTATTTATGATCGTATAAAAAACATGGATGCAAGAATGGGTTTGTGTATTGACATCGGACATACCTTCAGAGCAGGTGTTTTGCCTGAGGATGCCATCAAGCAATATGCCGACAGGTTATTCGATTTGCACATCAAAGATGAAGAAGCGATGAAGCCTGATGCAAAAACTATTGAAATAGGAAGAGGGGCAATCAACTTTTCTGCACTCGTTGATGTTTTAAGAACGATCAATTATAAAGGAATTTGTAGTGTAGAATATGAAAAAGATATGGATGCGCCACTGGTGGGCATGGCAGAGTCAGTAGGATATTTTAAAGGGATAATGAGTAAATAACTTATTTAATTTTGTAAAAACAATCGAAAATGAAGCATTTCTTGAAACTGTTTGTGGTGTCATTGTTCTTGATTTCGTGTGGTGGTCAAAAAGTTGACAAGCTATACATCAACGCTAAAATATGGACAGGCGACACTTCCAATCCAAGTGCATCAGTAATGGCCATAAAGGGTGAAAAAATTGTTTATGTAGGGGATGATGCAACAAAGTATACTGCAAACGAAACCATTGATGTTGGAGGTAAATTATTGCTCCCTGGATTTACAGATAACCATACACATTTTCTTTCAGCAGGTTATTCTTTATCTAGTGTGAAGTTGAAAGATGCCATGACCAAGCAGGAGTTTATTGATCGAATAGCTGCTTTTTGTAAAAGCAAACCAGATGCAACCTGGGTAATGGAAGGTAGCTGGGATCATGAGAACTGGGGTGGAGAATTACCTACTAAAGAATGGATTGATTCAGTATGTGGGGAACATCCCGTTTTTCTTTCAAGATATGATGGACATATGGCGTTTGCGAATTCCAAGGCGCTTCAGCTTGCAGGGGTTGATAAAAATACCGTATCACCTGATGGAGGTGTTTTGGTGAAAGATAAAAATGGGGAGCCGACTGGCATTGTAAAAGATGCAGCCATGAATTTGATCATCAAAGCGATTCCTCCTCCTACTGATGAACAGCTCGATCAATATTTTGATGCAGCGGCCAAGCATGCAGTAGAAAGAGGAGTTACCAATGTAAATGATATGAATTCATATGGTGGGTGGAGCGATTTGGAAGCCTACAAAAGAGCTTGGAAGACCAATCGAATGATTGTACGTATGTATTCATTTGTGCCTTTAGCAACATGGGAGCGCATGGATACTTTTGTGCAAAAGAATGGAAAAGGTGATGACATGTTACATTGGGGCGGTTTGAAAGGATATGTTGATGGGTCTTTAGGGTCAACAACAGCGTGGTTTCATCAGCCGTATTTGGATGATCCAGGCACTAATGGTTTGTTCATCACCGATACTGCTTTGTTGCGCAAGTGGGTATTGGGTGCAGATAAAGCAGGACTTCATATAGGGGTACACGCCATTGGAGACAAAGCAAATGATTTTATTTTAGCTGTTTATGATCAGGCAGTAAAAATAAATGGTAACCGCGATAGGAGATTTCGAGTTGAGCATGCACAGCATGTTACACCTCAAACCATTGATCAATTCGCAAAACAAGATGTGATAGCATCAATGCATCCTTATCACTTATATGATGATGGAATCTGGGCATATAAGCGTTTAGATACTAATCGACTTAAAGGCACTTATGCGTTTAAGAGTATGAAAGAAAAAGGAGTTAAAGTTACTTTTGGTTCAGATTGGCCTGTTGCTCCAATCGATCCATTGTATGGTATTTTCTCAGCAGTAACAAGGATTACCGGGGATGGCAAAAATCCAAATGGTTGGTATCCATCAGAAAAAATTTCAGTGGAAGATGCTCTAAGGTCTTACACTGTTACTAATGCGTATTCTTCTTTCTTAGATGGCAGAATAGGTGTTTTAAAAGAAGGATTTGATGCAGATTTTACAGTTCTTGAAAATGATATTCTAACTATTCCTAAGGAGAAAATTAAGGAAGTCAAGGCAATGAGAACAGTGGTTAAGGGGAAAGATGTTTTCATAAGGAAGTAACTTTTAATTAAATTAAAAGGGGTGGCTAATCGTATTTGTACGAAGTAGTCACCCCTTTTTTCGTCATGGTTTCATCATATTTTTTGGAAGATTCTGCCATTTGGCAACAATATGAAGGTCTTGGTTTGCGTTATTATTATATGATAGCGCGCAACGCTATCTATCCATTAATCCAAGACCATGAAAACCAAACAGTTAGGCTCAAAAACGGTCATAATTTTGACCATCTTCTTCTTGCTCACAGGCTATCTAAGCGCCAGTGCACAGGCTGTTTTCAATGCAAATAATGCCAATGTCAGCTTTTTGGCTGCCAATAAAACCCATAAAGTAGGAACAAACGGATCAGGTGTTGGTAATGTTACATTGTATACCAACGTAATTACCATTGCTGGACAAAGTATAGATTGTATCATTAGGACAGTCAGTTTGACCAATGGTAGTTTTGCATTGCCGGCTGGAGCACCAGGAGGTACAATTGCTTTTGATTACTCATCACCTACGGGAAGTGGTCTTTCTGATAATCTTGATCGCTTTTTTTCTCCTATGCTTACTTTTAATAATGGTGGTGGTAGTGCAAAGTTTAAATTTGAGTTTATTCTTGGCAACAGTTATAACAACGCTACACATAAAGGAACTCCAGTAATTATTCAAAACATTACATTAAATACTTATGATATTGACGGTAATGGTGGAACAAGTTCAAATCAGTATAATGAGTTTGGTGGTTTTTCCTCTGTTACACTGAGTGCTACTCCTGCTACAAAGGTTTCATATTCTTACAATACAGCGTCTGGCTTAACCAAGTTTCGTTCAAATGTTAATGCGAATAGTACAATCGCAACAGCCTCAGAACATCGCGTGATGGTTCAATATGATGAGGTAAGCACATTTGAAATTATGGTTGGTGCAGATGGTTCTAATGCAGCATATTTCATGCTTGATTTTGGAACTGGACCAAATTGGGCTGGCCCAGTAACTAATTACGGTACTCCAACTTTAGATCTTAATCCTGGTCAGCCTGGTTTCAGTCAGACTTCGAGTTCATGTGGGGCTGTTGTAAGGCCTATCACTAATGGTTCAACCAGCTTAAGCTTGACAGGCTCTTCAAATACTGTCAGCGAGGTGATTCTTTCTTATGACCCTAGTACAATTCTCGACGGAGCGTTTGAAAATATATTCCCTAATGGATCTAGTAATCCAGCAGCGGATAGTATTAAATTAAACTTCACTACATCAAGTACTTCAACATTCACTTTGAATGGAGTAGTATTTACCGTTAGTCGCGCTGTAATCACCGGCACAAACTATATCCGTTTTTCAAGAAATGGTACTGTAATGACCACAGCACAAGCTGAGATGTTGTTGGATGCTTTGATGTATGCCAACACTGCAACACCTCCAAGTTTGAGTTATAGAGAACTATTTATTGCTGTAAGAGAAACTTCATTTACAACCCCTTTAGCAAGTTTTATTATCAATGAAATTTGTATTCTTCCAATGGAATGGATAGATTTTCAGGTAAAATCGACAACAACTTCTAATCAGGTGCAATTGAATTGGAAAATCGTTGAAAATAGAGCACACAAAGGGTATTTTATTGAGTACAGCTACAATGGAAATACCTGGGAAGATTTGGGTTATGTAACTGGCAATGGTAGAACTGACGGTGAAGCTACTTACTCCTATACCATGGGTAAAGTATTTTCTGGTACTGTTTTCTTTAGGGTAAAACAGTTAGAACTTAATGGATCTGCTAACTATTCAACCGTTAAAAAGGTTAATCTAAATAGTTCAATTGACTTAAAAGTATGGCCTAATCCAGCAACTGATCTTATTCAAATTAATACGGGCAATAAAACAGGTAAAGCAAGTATCATTGATGCTTCAGGAAGAGCAGTTAAATCTATTGTTCTAAGTGCTGGCATCAATAGAATTTCAGTCAATGATTTGAACCGTGGCCTATATATGGTCACATTTAATTCAAATCAAGGAGAGATAGTCCATGCCCGATTCTTGAAACAGTAATAATTAACGAATATCATCAAGTACACCTGTACTTACCAAATAAGATGTTTGGTGAGGGTTGTCGATGTAGGCTAATAATGCAATAGATGTAGCAAATGCTAAACTAAACAGCATTACTGTAGCCCTGGTTGCATTGTTATTACCAATATGGGAAAACGCTATCGCTAATTGTGTGAAGAAACCAAACATAAATAGAACAGCAATTTTTGTAGAAGGAATATGTTGTTTTCGTAACTCCCTTCGTTCAAACCATGCTTCTCTTACACTTTCTAGCTCCGAATAAAATGCGTTTTGCATATGAGGACGCCCAGCAAATAAATTATTATCAGCGGCGATTAAATAAAATTCCTGAAAAGTCTTTTTGTTGAATGATTGTTGTTTGTAAGCTGAGAAGCCCTTTTGTGCAAGCATATCGTCATTAACTTCTTGCTCTTTTAATTTCTGGATGTAATTTTTAACAGCATTGGAAACTCTTATTGAATCTGGACCTAGGGGCTCTGTCATTCTTAACAAGGCTCTCAATGAATTTGCCTGTTGTGTCATCAATGCATTCGTTTTTGTAATCTTTCCCCATACTTCAGAGAAGATCAAGCTTGCAAAAAGTGCAAACAATAAAGCAACTGATGCAAAATACGACGGTGAAACACCTCGCGGGCTATACTTCCATTTTGTATATAAACGTTCAAAAAATATAACACCTATACCCATTGCAATCGGCAAAAGGGCTGAGACATATTTCAAGCCAAGAGTTGTATCCATTAGTTAGTTATGGTTTATTGGTAGTGAATTTACATAAATTTTGATTTTCTTGAAGAAAACTTATGTTTTCTTACTTAAGAGCTTTCTAAAATATGTTTATTGGTTTTTTTTAAAGCTAGTGTTCTAGGAGAATAGTGCTTAAAACCCGTGATGGTATTGTATCTAAATCGCGGAAATGATTTTACTCAGTGTAAATGCCTAGGTCAATCAGTTTTGTAAGCAATGCCCAACCATATTTTTGTTTTCACATCGATAAAATTGTTTACGGTGTTGAAAAATCAAACAAATGATCAAAACAACAGTAGTTAGGATACTCTTTTTCATATTACCTATTTTTTTACTTATCTCCTGTGTAAATACTAAAAGTATTGGCTACCTAAGATCTGCTAAAGAAACTACCTACCAAGTAGATGCAAGTCCAGAAGCCCTTATCCAAAAGAATGACATTTTAAGTATTACCATTACCAGTTTGAATGCAGACGCTTCCATCGTATTTAACACAAGCAACAACCATGTATTAAACAGTTCTGCTTCTAATGGCAGTGTTATACAATCTGGTGGATACTTGGTAAATGCAGATGGCTACATTCAATTACCCATTCTTGGAAATGTGATGGCTAGTGGTATAACAAAAAAAGAATTACGTAATCGAATCTCTGAAGCGATTCTCTCGCAAAGGCTTTTAGTTGATCCAATTGTTACAATCAGACATATGAATTATGAGGTAACAGTAATTGGTGAGGTTGGAAGGCCCTCTGTGATCAATGTGCCAAATGAGAAAATTTCAATATTAAAAGCATTGGGTCTTGCCGGCGATATAACTATTTATGGGAAAAGAGACAATGTGCTTGTAATTAGAGAAGTAAGCGGTCAGAAAACACTCACTAGATTAGACCTAAATGCGCAGTCCTTATTGAATTCGCCGTACTACTATCTAATGCCTAACGATATTGTATATGTAGAGCCGAATAAAAATAAATTGGCAAGTGTTAGTAGAGGCCGTCAGTTATTGCCTGCTATATTATCAGGATTGTCTGTTGCTGTTATTGTTTTGGATAGAGTTTTGTAAAATTTAATTGAAACTGAAAAAATGACTACTCAAGAGACATTGTTCAATAAATGGTTAATTAAATACAAGCCCTATTGGCCTTTGTTTTTAGTACTATCCTTAATGGTGTTCGGGATTGCCTACGTCTATGTTCATTATGCCTTACCAAAATATCAGGCAACTGCTTCCTTGATTATTAAAGATGAAAAAAAGGGCAACGACGATTCCCGTATCATGGAATCGCTGAATCTAATCGGTTCAAAAAAAATTATTGAAAATGAAATTGAAGTACTGAAATCAAGACCAGTTATTGAGGCTGTTGTAAAAAAACTGCACTTATATGCAGAGGTTTATATAAAAGGCGGGCTTAAGACAATCTACTTATTTGAGAATTCTCCCTTACAAATTGAAGCATTTGATGTTGAACAAGTAAAATCAAGTAACGGGCTGCTTGAAGTCAAAATTATAGAAAACAGTAACTCTGTTTATTTGCCGAAAGAGGCTGTGACATACAAGCTTGGTGACTGGGTAAATACTCCTTATGGCGTTTTAAAATTTTCAATAGGTGAAAATGGAAAACCTTTAGCCGAACATGAATCCTATTTTTTTGAATTGATGAGTCTTCAGTCGAAAACACATCGTATACTATCTGATTTAAAAATTAGCTCTTCTAATAAACTTTCAAGTATAATTGAAATTAAATATGCTGATAAGCATCCTCAACTAGCAGAAAAAGTATTAAACGAAATTATTTCATCCTACAACATAGCTGCAGTAGCCGAGAAGAATGTACTTGCAAAAAGCACTTTACAATTTATAGAAGAACGATTAAATGTGGTAGGTGGACAACTTAATGAAATTGAACGCAGGGTTCAGCAATACAAGGCTAATGTAGGAGCTGTAGATATTAGCACCCAGGGGAAGCTGTACTTGGAAAATGTAAGTAACAATGATCAACGCCTGAGTGAAATTAATTTGCAACTATCGGTCATAAATTCACTTGAAAAAGATATCTCTGAAAGTGCTAAAACTGCTGGAGCGCATACAGTCATGCTTAATACAGCTGATCCAATGTTTGGACAGATGTTATCAAGTTTGAATAATGCAGAATTAGAACGAGAAAAGCTAAAGAAAACCGTAGCAGAAAATAACCCAATTCTAATATCAGTTAGTGACCAAATTGAAAAAATAAAAGAAAATATTTACAGAAACATAGTTGATCAACGTAAGAATCTTGAAGCTGCTAAAAATAATATTCTCGAAACAAATACAACTTATGCTGCTCTGTTGCAAACAATACCTTCAAAAGAAAGAGAACTATTAGAAATCAGTAGAGATCAACAGATTAAAAGCGGCATCTATTCCTTTCTCCTTCAAAAGCGTGAAGAAAGTGAGTTGTCATATGTATCAAATCT
>JBDLUR010000207.1:0-4408 GCA_039805205.1 Bacteroidota bacterium | reverse complement strand
TATTCAACATCATCTTTGATTTGTGAGAAAAATGAAATCACTTTCACATCGACTGGCAATCCAGTGACTGGAACCCTGGCAAGTTATGAATGGATTTATAGTGATAATCCTTTAACCTCTTTTGCTCAGCTTAGTAATAATAAAACTTTCGCTGCTTATGGTATCTATGATGTAAAACATATAGTTGTAACCTCCAATGGTTGTAGAGATACACTTACACGTGCAATTGAAATCAATCCAAATCCAATTGTTGATTTTGCCTTAGCGAATAGTATTTGTTTGCCTGATGGGTTAGCAGAATTTACCAACCTGACTACTACGCCAGATAATAAGTCTATGAGTTATCTATGGAATTATGGAGATCCAGGAGGGAATAACCAAGGAGCAACGCTTAAAGGAATCCATAATTATTTGCAGTTGAAAGATTATACAGTAAAATTGATATCAACTGTTCCATCAACAGGTTGTAAAGATTCAATAACCAAAACAATACAACCTTTGGTTGACATTTTTCCACAACCAGAAGCTAATATTACCAGTCAGGATTTTGTCTGTATTGGAACACCAATCGATTTTAAAGAGGTTACAGATACAAAAGCAGGTGCTGCTGCATCAATTAAAACCTGGAATTGGGATTTTGTTTTTACTTCTTCAACTTCAAAAGATCCAAGTTACTTGTTTACAAAGGCCGGTACCTATACAGTTAAAATGTTTGCTACTTCAGATAAAGGTTGTAAATCGAATGTAGCCTCAAAGTCTATTGTCATTCATCCATTCCCTGAAATTTCAGCTGGACCAGATATCAATGTAATTGACAACGGACAAAAACAAATCTTGGCGACAGCTAAAGGTGAAAATTTAGTGTATACATGGTCACCTCCCACTTATTTGAGTGCTACTGATGTACTTCAGCCTGTAGTAGTAAATCCAGTTGAAGATATCGTTTATACGCTAAAAGTTACAGGTATAGGTGGGTGTGAGCGGACCGATAAAGTAAAAATATTTGCCTTGAAATTAATTGACCCGCCTAATACATTTACACCTAATGGAGATGGCATCAATGATGTTTGGGAAATTAAAAACCTTAATTTGTACAACGATTGTGTACTTGAGATATATAGTCCGCAAGGCTTAAGGGTTTACCGGACTGTCAACTACAGTAAACCTTGGGATGGAACCTTAAATGGTAAACCATTACCAGCAGGAACTTATTATTATGTAATCAATACCAATTCAGAACGAAAGTCAATTGCGGGTTACGTAACCTTATTGAAATAAAATGGCTAAAACGAAATTATTCATAGTCTTATTTATCTTGATACAATCTGTACAGGCACAGTTTAGGCCTCATTATACCCAGTATATTCTAAATAACTATATCGTAAATCCTGCTCTCTCAGGTATAGACAATTACATTGATGTTAAGTTAAGTATGCGTAATCAATGGCTAGGCATTGATGGCGCTCCAAAAACATTTTATGCAACTGTCCATGGTGCATTAGGTAAGGGTGATAATAGGCAGAATGCTACATCTTTTGATATGATTGGACAAAATACAAGAGGTAATGAGTTTTTGCCCAATTACACAACTGCTGCACCTCACCATGGGATAGGATTTACTGCCTTGAATTACAAAACTGGGTATATCAACCGTGTTACCAGTTATGCCACCTATGCTTATCATATTGGTCTTAATGAGACTACTAGTCTCTCCGCTGGTTTTGGTTTAGGCTTTACATCCTTTAGTATCGATAGGACAAAAATTACTTTGGCAAATGCTTCAGATCCATCAGTGGATGAAACAATAGCAACATTTAAAAAAATAAAGCCAGAACTTAATGCAGGTCTTTGGTTGTATTCTTCAAAATATTTTGTTGGTGTTTCTGCTCAACAAATTATACCCTCAAAATTGAGTTTAATTGACAATGCTGAAAATAAATCAACACTAGTGCCACATTTGTTTGCAACAGCAGGGTATAGGGCGCCAATAAGCTATGATATATCCTTGATTCCATCTGTGATGGTGAGGTACATCAGCAATTTACCCATTGGTGTAGATGTAAACCTGAAAGCACAATTCCAAGATATGTTTTGGATAGGGGGTAATTATCGAAACCAGGATGGTTTTGCTGCCATGGTTGGGATGAATTTCGCTCAAAAAGTACACCTGAGTTATGCATATGATCTAAATAAGGGGCAATACCTCTTAAGTACTATGAATAGAGGTACGCATGAAATTGTTGTTGGGTTTTTACTGAGCAATAAGCACCCATCACTTTAACAAAAGACCTCGTTTTTTTTGATATTGAATCAGAATCGCTATTTTTAGAAAAATTTGTACTGATGAAGAAAAGTCATTTTCTGACAACTTTAATATGCTTTGGTCTGGTAATTGCTAGTTGTAAAAAGAATCCTGGGTCTACGCCAGAACCACCACCACCAGCTGAAGAAAATATCGCTTTTTCAATTGAACCAGATCCAGGTTCAACTACTGTTACTTCACAAACAGCAACTTATCCATTTGTAGTGAAGCTAACCTCAAAAATACCTTCAACAGGTATTCATGTTGATTATGCAACACAATTAGATACTGATAATGCTAATCCTACATTTACAAGAGAAAGCTCAACTTCTGCTACATCCTATAATTTAGCAACTGCAACACTAGAATCTGGAAAATTATACAAAGTGACTGTCAAGGTTACCAGTCAAAAAACTGCAACCAATTCTTCAAGTAAAACATTCAGGGTCGCAAGAAAATAACGCAACCTTATAAAATAAAAAACCCCTTCATTGAAGGGGTTTTTTATTGTCTTTATTCAAGAACTTATTTGTTATCCTGTGAGATTTTAATCTCCATTTTATCACCTTTTAGATATTGCTGGTATTTTACTGCATCAACCTCTGTTCCATTCACAGTTAGTTTACCATTTTCATATTTGATGGCAACTTCAACACCTTCAGGTATCAAACCATCTGTTTTTAATGCACTCATCAAACCTTGATCAGGACCTTCAGTGATTGAAATCTCAGATTGAGTAGTGTCAGTACTCATGATTGATACTTGAACATTTTCAATTTTCTTTTCAATCTTAACATCAGATTCGTGAAGCTGTGCAAGGGTAGGAGCAACTACTAATGATACAATCGACATCAATTTGATCAAGATGTTCATTGATGGACCAGAAGTATCTTTGAAAGGATCACCAACTGTGTCACCAGTAACAGAAGCCTTGTGTGGTTCTGATTTCTTGTAGTAGATCTGTCCATTGATTTCTACACCTTTTTCAAAACTCTTTTTAGCATTATCCCAAGCACCACCTGCGTTGTTCTGGAACATACCCATCAATACACCACTCACAGTTGCACCAGCAAGGAAGCCACCTAATGCTTCAGGACCAAGAATGAATCCAATGATCAATGGAGATACAATTGCAATAGCACCAGGAAGCATCATTTTTTTGATAGAAGCTTCAGTTGAAATCGCAACGCATTTATCGTATTCAGGCTTACCGGTACCTTCCATGATACCAGGGATGGTACGGAACTGACGTCTTACTTCTTCAACCATTGACATTGCTGCTTCACCAACTGCTCTGATAGCCAATGAAGAGAAAATGAAAGGAACCATAGCACCTACAAACAAAGAGGCTAGCACTTTAGCTTTGTAGATATCAATACCAATCATTTCATGTCCGTTGTGGTTGATCACACCTACATAAGCTGCAAACAAAGCCAAAGCTGTTAAAGCAGCAGATGCAATTGCAAATCCTTTACCAGTAGCAGCTGTTGTATTACCAACTGCGTCAAGTACGTCTGTTTTTTCTCTTACTTCTTTTGGAAGTTCACTCATTTCTGCAATACCACCTGCGTTATCAGCAATCGGACCGAAAGCGTCAATTGCCAACTGCATCGCAGTAGTAGCCATCATACCTGCTGCTGCAATAGCAACACCATATAATCCAGCACAAGCAAATGAACCCCAAATACCACCAGCAAGAACAAGGATAGGGAAAAGGGTAGATTCCATACCTACAGCCAAACCACCGATTACGTTTGTAGCGTGACCAGTTGATGATTGTCTGATGATAGAGTTAACCGGACGCTTGCCCATTGCTGTATAATATTCGGTGATGATACTCATAAGAGTACCTACAACCAAACCAACAACGATAGCTCCCATTACACCATGATTGGTAAAGGTCATGCCTCTAAGCGTCATTTCAGCTGGAAGAATATAATATACTAGACCTGCACAAGCAATTGCTGTCAAAATGATTGAACCCCAGTTACCCATGTTCAATGCTTTTTGAACACTATCAGTACTGATACCAGCGTTATCGCTAATTCTAACAAAGAAAGTTCCTATGATAGAGAAGATGATACCAGCACCTGCAATTAGCATTGG
>JBDLUR010000206.1:0-4762 GCA_039805205.1 Bacteroidota bacterium | reverse complement strand
ACTATTGTTGGACCCATTAAACTCATTTGCCTTTCTTCACCTGGTTGCAGATGTAAGCGCTGAATTAGAAAATCTGATGTGTTGCATGGGAATTCCTGAAATCCGTTGTTTAATGAAACTCGAATAATTTTAGGTATTGTTGCAACAAAATTAGTGTTAGCTAACAACTCCGGTATATCGATATGCTTGGGTGTCAGTCCTGCCCTCAAAACATTATCAGAGTTTGCCATAAGTTCCACATTTTGCCCCTCTAAATAAGCATGCAATAGTCCTGCTCCTTGAAATATCCCTTCACCCGGTTGCAAATGGAGTATGTTCATTAAATAGATGGAAAATATCCCTTTGTCGAATTGCCCATCTGCACATAAGTTCAATATCGCTCTAGCTGCCCAAAAATCTGGATTTTCTTTTTCCAGTCGATTTGCTAGATACAAGGGAACAATCCTTTCTGCATGAGCTGCAAGGATTTCATTCACCCTATCTTGGGGAAGCTTGAGCAAGTGTGCATATAATTCTTTAATACCTCCAGCTTTAAATTGAGTTAAAAACTGATTTAAGAAAGAATAGTGATTTAATCGCTCTTCAATATTACCTACAAACCCATGCAACAACCAAAATTCACTTAGCGCAACCATAACCTCTGGTTTATGGTTCTGGTCTTTATAATTGCGATGAGGTGCTGATATAGCTATGCCCTTTTGTTCTTCTTCTTCAAAGCCTTGCTTTGCCCTCTCTTTATTGGGATGTACTTGAATGCTCAGCATATCTTTTACATCAAGTATTTTAAGCAGAAAGGGTAAACCTTTGAATTGATTGATGGTTGTTTCTCCAAGATGTTTAAGCTTATCTGATCCAATTAGATTATTCAACTGTGTAAATCCGCCTTCCCCTAAATCTACAATACCTGGACCGCCTGCATGAACTCCCAACCAATATTCTGCAAAGGGTTTTCCTTCCGTATTGCTTTGATTTAACAACGCAGGAAGAAAAGAATTTCCTCCCCACGAGTAGTGTTGTATCACCCCTTGTAAATTGTACATTTCACCTGGTTTAAAGTTAGCCTTCGAATAATTTCAAAGTTAAATCTTTGTTGATTATGGCAAGACATAATGAAACTGGAAAACTTGGTGAATCATTGGCCAAAACATGGTTGATTGATCGAGAGTACCAAATCATAGAAACCAACTGGCGTTATGGAAAATGGGAAATAGATATCATTGCCCTCAAAAATGAGAAATTGCATTTTTTTGAAGTCAAAACAAGAAGAAATAGCAATTTTGGCTACCCAGAAGAATTAGTCGACAAGAACAAGCTGCGCTACTTTATTTCAGCAGGAACAGCCTATATAAGAAGACATAGCGGATTTCGATGGATTCGTTTTGATATATTGGCAATCACAATTGCCGAAAACGATGAAACCGAGTACTTCTTGATAGAAGATGTATATTTTTAAACTACTTTTTCAAAAGTGTTGCAAGTCTTGTTTGAAGCTCTTCACCTCTAAGATTCTTTGCTATAATAATTCCGTTGGGGTCAATAAGGAAATTCTGTGGTATGCTTTGAATTTTATATTGAACGGCAACAGCATTATTCCAGAATTTAAGATCACTCACTTGAGTCCATGTAAGATTATCGTCTTTAATCGCTTTTAACCATGGATCACGTGCTCTATCGAGAGAAACCCCAAATACTGTGAAGTTTTTATCCTTGTAGGTATTAAATGCATTTACCACATTAGGATTTTCTTGTCGGCATGGACCACACCAACTCGCCCAAAAATCAACCAATACATACTTTCCTCTGAAAGATGACAATTTTACATCTTTTCCATTTTGATCCTGCTGCATAAAATCAGGCGCTTCTGTACCAATTGCTGCAAACTTTGCGTCTTCAACCAGCTTCTTAGCCGTTTTACCAAAATAATTAGATTTGGCTTGCTCAGACATAACAGCTAATCTTTTCTCCATTACAGCAGGGTCATCATTCAACTGCATCATCACAAGCAATACAAAAGGAGCTACAGGTGAATTTGCGTGACTAGCAATAAAATCGTCTGTCTTTGTATTTACTTCTGCAACTACTTCGCCATACGCTTTTCGAATTGAACCGTCTGCATCTTTATCACCACTGTTCAATTTCTGAGCAAATGCAGACAATTTAGCGAACAAGGGATTGAATGTAGAATTAAATGCAACAAAATCGTCATGCGACTTAGAACCAGTCACTTTAGCATTTTGCAAAGCGACTAACTCTCCTTCAATTACCATGTCTGAAGCCTCTAAAAAGATCATCAATTTTTGTTGAGAACCCTTAATGCTTAACTGATATAAACCTGGCTCAGCAATTTCACCCTTTGTTTCAAATTTTTCACCATTTGAAATGAAAGTCGATAATGGTTCAGGGTTCAACTCTTCATTCTTTAGGATCAACTCAGATTTATCTTTCAATCCCTTAATAGTTCCTTTCACAGAAAATTTTTGAATCTGCGAAAAACTAATCAAAGGAAGTGCTAGCAATAGACCAATTAAGTATTTCATTTTTGATGTCTTTGTTTAAGTATGGCAATAACTTCTTCTAATGTATGTCCTTTACTGTTAAGCAAAAGCAAATAATGAAACAGTAAATCTGCTCCTTCATTTAAAAACTTATCCTTGTCGTTATCCTTAGCTTCAATGACTAACTCCACTGCCTCCTCACCTACTTTTTGGGCAATTTTATTGATGCCTTTTTCAAATAAGGACTTAACATAGGAACTACCATCAGTAGCAGTTTTTCTTTGCTCAATAACAGATTGTAGATAAAGCAAGAAACCTTCAGATTCATTAATCTCATTCCAACAAGTATCTGCACCAGTATGACAAACAGGACCAACAGGATTTACTTTAAACAACATTGCATCATTATCACAATCAAGGTGATAAGTAACCAAATTGAGAAAATTACCACTCTCCTCGCCCTTGGTCCATAACCTAGATTTAGACCTGCTATAAAAAGTAATTCTCCCTGTTTCAACTGTCATTTTGAATGCCTCTTCATTCATATAACCCAACATGAGGACTTTCAATGTTTTTGCATCCTGAATGATGGCTGGCACTAACCCATCGGTAAATTTATCAAAGGCTATATTCATCATTGTAAAATTAGTCATTTCTAACGGACAGGGATAGCATGCTCCCGTAAATATGCTTTTAATTCGGGGATGCTAATTTCTCCAAAGTGGAATATACTTGCTGCGAGAGCAGCATCTGCACAACCATTCAGCACTTCATAAAAATGGATGGGTAATCCCCCACCACCAGAGGCAATCACAGGTACAGGGACTGCTTCAGAAATTTGCTTAGTTATTTCAAGCGCAAATCCTGCTTTTGTCCCATCATTGTCCATTGATGTTAATAAAATTTCTCCGGCACCACGTTCTACTACCGCTAATGCCCATTCAAGTGCCTTTGTTGGAGTAGCCGTTCTACCACCATTCAAATAAACATACCATTCACCATCACTGTGCATTTTTATATCAATGGCAACAACCACACACTGACACCCAAATGTTGATGCCAATTCATTGATAAGTTCAGGACGTTTGAATGCTGCTGTATTAATGGAGATTTTATCCGCTCCACAATCTAGTAGAACGCGAACATCTTCTATAGATGAAATCCCTCCACCAACAGTAAAAGGGATATCAATTTGGTGCGCAACTTTATCTACCAATTCAGATAAGGTTTTGCGTTTTTCATTGGTTGCAGTTATATCTAAAAAAACCAATTCATCAGCACCTTGTTTAGCATACAAAGCAGCCAAAGCAACAGGATCTCCTGCATCTCTCAAATCCACAAAGTTTGTACCCTTAACGGTCCGTCCATCTTTAATATCTAAACAAGGTATAATCCTTTTTGCCAACATGCTTTATCTTATTGATTGTTAAAAGACGAAAGGACTTTCAAGTCGATTTTACCTTCATAAATAGCCTTGCCAACAATTGCACCTTTACAACCAATTGACTTTAATGCATGCAAATCTTCTATACTTGAAACACCACCGCTGGCCACCAAATGAAGTCCAGGTAAAGATTCAATCATAGTGCTGTATAAGTCGATTGAAGGCCCCATCAATTTTCCATCTTTAGTGATATCTGTACAAAAAAAATGATTTACCCCTAAATTCAAATAATCACTAATAAAATCCAAAACCTCAATTTCAGTGGCATCCAACCATCCACCAGTCATTATTTTATTGTCTCTCACATCTGCCCCAAGAAAGAATTTATCTGTACCAAAGGTTGTGAGCCAGCTTTTGAATTCCTCAGGATGTTTTGCAGCAATGCTACCAACAGTAACATATTGAACACCCAAACCTATGATTCGTTCCACCTCAGCTGATGTTTTAACACCACCACCAAAATCCAATACGAGTTGTGTATGAGCAGCAATTTCTTCTACTATTTTCCAGTTAGTCACTTTTCCTGCCTTGGCACCATCAAGATCAACCAGATGCAGTCGTTTAAACCCCAGCCCTTCATACTGCTTAGCCATTTCTAATGGGCTTGCCGCATAAACAGTTTTGCTTGCATAATCACCTTCTGTGAGACGAACACATTTTCCGTCAATGATATCTATTGCAGGAATGATTTCCATTAGCTATTTAGGTTGATAAAATTTTGAATAATACGGGTTCCAACAGCTGCACTTTTTTCCGGATGGAACTGCACACCATAAAAGTTATTCGAATGCAGCGCTGCACTATACTCTCCACAATAATTAGC
>JBDLUR010000205.1:0-4384 GCA_039805205.1 Bacteroidota bacterium | reverse complement strand
ACGCGATTATCGCCCTATATTTCTCGTGGGGTAATTGATACCCGAACTGTTTTTGATCATTTGGTCAAACGTGGTTTCAGTTATTATCAAGTAGAAAAATTTGTGCAGCAACTTTGCTGGAGAGAATATTTTCAACGTGTGTGGCAGTCGCTTGGTGATGGTATCAACCGAGATATCAAACAACAACAAGAACAAGTTAAGCATCGTGCATTACCAAAAGTGTTGGTTGATGCAAATACAAGCATTGAAGCTATTGATAAAGGGATAGAAGAATTACATGATAGCGGCATGATGCACAACCACATGCGGATGTATACTGCTTTTTTGGCTTGTAATGCAGGAAGAGCCCATTGGTCGGCTCCCGCACAATGGATGTATTATCATTTGCTTGATGGAGATTGGGCCTCCAATGCTTTATCATGGCAATGGGTAGCTGGTTCTTTTTCAAGTAAAAAATACATCGCTAATCAAGAAAACATCAATAACTATACTCGCTCAACACAACGGGGCACCTATATAGATCTAAGCTATGAAGCATTAGCCGAACTAGAAATGCCTTCTCTCTGGAAAGATACTGTCGTTCCCAACTTTACTACTTCTTTGCCATCAACAGATCTTCCAGTGCTAGATCCATCCCTTCCACTGTTGGTCTACAATTATTATAACCTCTCCCCAACATGGAGAGCTGATGTTGATGCTAATCGTGTTTTATTATTGGAGCCTTCTCTTTTTGAACAATATCCAGTCGATCATAAATGCATAACATTTGCATTGGCACTTGCTGAAAATATCAAAGACATTAAAGTGTTCGTAGGTTCTTTCGATGAACTCAAAATAGCTTACAAGGGTTCTGCCATTTATTTTAAAGAACATCCCCTAAATAAACATTACAAAGGATATGTAGATGAGCGCAGCTGGATTGCAGAAGGAGCTCAGGCGACAGGTTCATTTTTTTCTTTTTGGAAAAAAAATGAAAAGGCAATTAGGAAGATGATGGTTTAAATGACGCTAAATGACTGATACCTATTCATAGTGATATCTACATGCTATGATAATTATAGCATCATCTGTTATACTGTAAATTAATCTGTGTTCAAGATTTATTCTTCTTGATAACCATCCTGAAAAGTTTCCTTTTAAGCGTTCGGGCTTACCGATACCTTCATCAGGGTTTCTAGAAATTTCAATAATCAGCTTATTGATTCTATTCAGCATTTTTCTGTCTGTAGCATGCCAAAATAAATAATCTTTCCAAGCATGGGGAGTAAAACGAATGTCCATCTACGGAAGTAGTTTTTTACTCTTAGCCATCCCCTTTTCGTATTGCTTTAATGACGCTTTTAATCGTTTTGCATTATTGGGATTGCTTAATAAATAAAGTGTTTCTTGAAGCCCTGTATAATCTTCTTTAGATAGCACAACGACTTCCTCCCCCATTTTTCGGGTGATAAAAAGTGGTTGGTGTTCTTCTACAACATTATCAATAAAGGATTTCATGTTCTGCCTGAACTCTGAATAGCTTGTGATTTCCATAAACAAACTTTGAAACACTAAGGTACACAAATCTTTACAATTGTACAGTATATTGTACAAGTGTAAAAAAGAAAAACACAGCTATACAATGAGAAAATCTTATTTTTAATCGATTAAACTCTCCTTTATGCGGGCCATTATTCTTTTGGTATCTTTTTCTATTTTATTTGAAAGCGCACATGCTCAAATAGCTGTTGGAGTTCGGGATAGTGTTTATTCTAAAATTTTAAACGAACAACGACAATTGATGATTTATATGCCTAAAGAGGCAAAGGAGAACAAAGATGCTAGCATGCGCTATCCTGTAATGTATGTTTTGGATGGCAATACACATTTTCTTTCCGTTGCTGGTATGGTAGACCAGCTTTCTGATCAAGGGGGTAATGCTGTTATACCTAAGATGATTGTAGTTTGTATTTTAAATACCAATCGTACGCGAGACTTAACACCTTATCCAGTAAAGGCAAGTGGTTTTCTTCCAGAAGAGATGGCGAAAGAAACGGGAGGAGGAGATCAATTTGCAAAATGTATCAAAGAGGAAGTATTTCCCTATGTCGCCTCACATTATCCTGTAACTGATTATCGGGCATTGGTTGGTCATAGTTTCGGAGGCATTTTTGCGTTGAACGTTTTGGCCAAAGACAGTGATATGTTTGAAGATTATATAGTTATTGATCCAAGTACTTGGTATGACCAACGTAAATTTGCAAAAGGTGTTTTAGATAGTCTTACCAAAGGAGATTATAGAGGGAAGTCGCTTTTTGTTGCTATGGCCAACACAAATAGTCAGCCGGATACCAATAAAGTGAAAATACTGAAGACAGATTTTTCTGAACATGAAAAGAGTATCATTGATTTTTGTAACAAGGCAAAGACGATCAAGAATTCTGGCATAGCATTTCAACAAGCCTATTATCCAAATGACGATCATAACAGCGTACCCATGATTGCTACGTACGACGGTTTAAGAACGATTTTCAAACCTTATCGTTTTTCTTTTGATGTTCTTTATGATCCTGAGTTTAGTCCACTTACCAGCATCCCAGCCTATTATGAGCAGTTATCTAAAAAAGTGAAACATACCATGAAACCAGCTCCTGAATTCCTGGAAACGTGTGAGCTATATTATAATGTAAGTAAAAATGAGACGAGAAAAGAGGAACTGAGAAGTTTATACAAGCAGCTTTATCCGGAAAAGGCAAAAGCATTTTTAGCTGGAAGTGCAAAATGATCCTGTCCTTTTGATTTAACTTTGTGCTGAATTGAATTTTTATGGAAGATGTTTTAAAGCATAGTTATTGGGGTAATACAGTCGGGGATTACTTGATTTCTGCTGCATTTATTATTATTGGTTTTTTGATTTTGAGAGGGATAAAAAACTATGTGTTAACCCGACTTAAAAAATTAGTGAGTAAAACAGAGTCAAACCTCGATGATATTGCTTTACAGGTTGTTGAGAAATTTGGAATTCCTATACTTCGTGTATTGATAATTTATTGGGCGGTTGAATTATTGATATTAAGGCCAAAGGTTGAGAAGTGGTTAAATATTGCATACGGTATTGTCACGCTTTATTTTGCTGTTTCTTTTCTGCTTGCACTGGTAAGAAGATTGTTAGAGGCACAAGTAATGAAGCTTGAAAATGGTGAAACCAAGCTCAAGCAGATTGGTGGGATTATGGTTGTGTTGAAGATATTAGTATGGTCGATTGGATTACTAGCTCTTTTTTCAAACCTAGGGTATGATGTTACAACTATATTAACTGGACTAGGTATTGGTGGTATTGCAATTGCATTAGCTGCTCAAAATATATTAGGCGACCTTTTCAACTATTTTGTTATTTTCTTTGATCGACCGTTTGAAGTGGGAGATTTTATAACTGTTGATGATAAAAAAGGAACTGTTGAATATATTGGTATCAAGACAACCCGCATCAAGAGTATCACAGGTGAGCAATTGATTGTTTCTAATAGTAACCTGACTAGCTCAAGGATTCATAATTTCAAACGACTTGAAAGCAGACGCGTTGTATTTACTATTGGTGTAGTTTATGGTTTGCCTATGGAAAAATTAAAAATGATTCCTGAAATCATTAAGAAGATTGTAGAGCAATCACCCCTTGTTAGATTCGATAGGGTTCATTTTCACCGTTATGGAGATTTCAGCTTGGATTATGAAGTCGTATTTTTTGTCGATACTCCAGAGTATAATACCTACATGGATATACTACAGCAAATCAATTTTGGCATCTACGAAAAGTTCGCCTCAGAAAAAATTGATTTTGCTTTCCCAACCCAGACTTTAATTTTTAATCGACCTGATGTTAGTTTAGCTTAGTTGATTTAGTGTAAACCTAAATGGTAATTTGTTGTTATTGGTATAAATAGTATTTAGTGAAAATAATTCTCCATAAAGCTGCTGATAGAGGCCATGCCAATCATGGTTGGTTAGATAGTTATCATAGTTTCAGTTTTGCTGGTTATTATGATCCTACAAAAATGAATTTTGGTGCATTGCGTGTGTTGAATGACGACACCGTTGCTCCAGGATATGGATTTGGGAAACATCCCCATGATAATATGGAAATTGTCTCCATCCCTTTATCAGGGGATTTACATCACCAAGACAGCACGGGTAGAGATAAAATTATCAAAGAAGGAGATGTGCAAATCATGAGTGCAGGAAGTGGGATTGCACACAGTGAGAAGAATGCTAACCACAATAAAGAGGTGAAGTTTTTACAATTATGGGTTTTTCCAAAATTGAAAAATATCGAACCGCGTTATGAGCAAAAGACATTTGAGGTTGATGGAAGAAAAAACAAATGGCAGACAGTCGTTGCACCAGATGA
>JBDLUR010000204.1:0-3001 GCA_039805205.1 Bacteroidota bacterium | reverse complement strand
TTGAAATTTTCGTAATCTTCTACATCACAGAAATAAAGTGAGGTGAACAATTCTTGGAGACAAACAATATTAGCGCCTTTTGCAGCAGCATCTTTGATACCAGCAATTGCTTTGTCCATGTTCGACTTAGCATCGCCACTGCAACTCATCTGCACCAAACCTACTTTTACTTTTGACATGTTGTACATTTTATCTTTATTAAAACTCCCCTCCTTTTTAAGGTGGGTTGGATTCCGCGAGCGAAGCGAGCGGGAGACGGGGTGGTAAATGGTTTAGGTTTCCACCAACACCAAATCATCCAAACCCCTTACACCAATTGATTTTTGCGACATAAATCCTTCACCATACTTTACTCCAATACGTTTACCCATCAATCTTGCTCTAGCGATCAATGACTCAAGAAAATCTGGAGTGGAAATATAAGTTTGTGTTCCTTGAAAAGAATCTTGACTCACATGAAACTGAGTAGCATAGGCTTTGATTGCCTCCATGCGTTGCTCAAATACATCACTGATATCTACAATCAAATCTGGTTCGTAAAAACGATCTTGGATATAATGCAACACTTGTTTAGGGCGCCATCTCGGTTGAGGCTTACCTTCTTCATCAAATGTCTCAATTTTACTTAAGCCAGAAAGGAAACAAGCTTCTCGCAACAAATGTCCAGCTCGACCATGATCAGGATGTCGATCATCTAAAACATTGGCTAAGATAACCTCTGGTTGATATTTTCGAATTGCACGAATAACTTGTAATTGGTGTTCTTCATCATTCTTGAAAAATCCATCTCTCATGCACAGGTTTTCTCTAATGGACAATCCCATGACTGCAGCAGCATCAGCCGCCTCTTTCTTTCTTGTCTCGATGGTGCCCCTAGTGCCTAATTCTCCTTGTGTCAGGTCGATTACCCCAGCAGCATTTCCTTTTTTGACTTCGTTGATGAGGGTGCCCGAACAACTAAGTTCTACATCATCGGGATGTACACCAAAGGCCAAAACATAAAGTTTCATTGCATTCATTTACGGCGGCAAAGATACAGATTTGAACTACTCCGCATGACCATACATACGGGCTACTTCCAAAACGATTAATTCCATATCAGCATCCTCACCTTTAGGGTCATAATCTTGCTTGAGGCTGCTTCCGAAAACCCAAGCGATGGTCTGCCAGAAACGAGCAGAAAAACCTCCCCTGTACTCCTTAATAATACTGTAACAAGAGTTACTGGTTTCTCGGTTAATCAATTTCATCAATACTTTTCCTTGGTAAACCGATAAGGCTGTCAGAGGTGCTGTAAACTCTTTCTTGAGTTCTTTTTCTCTGGAGCTGAGGTATTTTTTTCTTGCTAATGGATCTTTGATGACCATCAATTGACGGTTGACATCATTGATGATGTAACTGGCTTTTTTGGCATAAGGATAAGTAACATACACAGCATTCCTTAACCTGGTCCACTTTTGTTTGGCCTTGCGCTGTTCAGGAGACATTTCTCCGAATACAGTCACCATATCCAACTGTGCATAGGTCATGGTATCACCACCATATACTATATAAGGGACCAACAAAGTATCGTTTGCACCATACTTCGATTGTGCATTGATTGTCGAGGCGACAAACAACAGGATGAATATGGTCGATAGATAACGCACTATATAAAGTTAAGTAACTCTTAAGCTACATACAACTTGTTCTTCAGCCTGAACCACATGCTGATCATGAAACCAGCAACCGTAATCAAGGTACCCAACCACAACAAATTGATCCATGGGAAGCGGAAAGCCTTCAAGGTGATATACCTTACCACAGCATTTGATTCTTTCAATCCAAGTTGAACATTACCGTTAGCCCCACGCTGAAGTCCTAAAACAAGATGCTGTTCCATGATGGTATCAATCTTTGATGATGCAATACCGCTCTTCTTCATGTATGCAGGATTTGCATTGAACTGCACCCCTTCTTTAGAGAAAACAGTCACATCAGAAACCCATGCACTATCCACCATTGGCAAATCTTTGTTGTCGTTTTTATTAGCCGCTACGAGATTATTAACTACAGCAAAACCATTGGAATAGAAGACCGTATCGCCAACTTTAACATCAGTATACCTGAAATTAGCAGTATCCTTGATATTGTCTGGATTCAACCAAGAGGTGATGTAGACAAAGACGTCGCTCGATAAATAATGTTTAGCACCCGGATTAGATGACAACTGTGAATTCTCACCACTCTTTACCAAGAAGGCATTTGGAGTGATATTGAAGGCTTCAACAATTGTTTCATCGTCTTTTGGATCAACCTCAATGAAACGAATCTTGAAATAAACTTTGTTGTTTTTTTCTTCTGTTGAGTCACCAAGGTAAGTTACAACGTACTTACCCATTTTAACTGGTGTATTGTATAGCAAGGTCACGTTCTCCAATGGATCATCATCTCTACCCTTTGCATCCTTAAGTCCTACAACTGATATACCTCCTGCATTCTTAGAGATCAATTCTTTTTTAGAAGATGATATCAAAATACCCAACAACATCAAACCAAAACCAAAGTGGGTAATAGAAGCTCCAGCGGCCTTCATCTTCCACTTCAATACTGAACCCATATAGGATGCATTAGCAATGATAGCATAAATAGAAGCCCAAAGCGCAACATGTATACCCACTAAAAATCCTAAGCCGTGTTTATCAAATTTTACATCACCCCAAATACTCAAAGCAGCCGATAATACCACAGTCGCGATTGTTGGAATCAACAACTTAGACCAAATGTATTTTCTTGTTGTCTCTTTGTATTTGAAAAACTGTGTGATAGCAGTGAGCACACCAATAATGATGGCCACCAAAATCATGATACGGTTGTATACGTATTCAACATTTTCACCAATGGCCCATGAAGTGCCAAATAATTTATTGATGAAAGGCAATGACGTCAATACAATTATATAAACCGCAGAAATGAGTAATAAAAGAGAACCGACAAACATCCAGAACTCTCTTGAGTTCAT
>JBDLUR010000203.1:0-4328 GCA_039805205.1 Bacteroidota bacterium | reverse complement strand
TTTTCACAAGCCTGATCAATGGCTGCATGTAAAAAGAAAGCAAGTAGCATGGGAGCGGGACCATTAATGGTCATGGATACAGAAGTGTTTGGATCAGATAGATCAAAACCACTGTATAATTTTTTAGCATCATCAACAGTAGCAACACTAACACCACTGTTACCTACCTTACCATAAATATCAGGTCTTGTATCAGGATCTTGACCATACAAGGTTACACTATCAAAGGCAGTCGACAGCCTTTTATAAGGCTGTGATGAAGATAAATAGTGAAAGCGTTTATTTGTTCTTTCCGGACCACCCTCACCTGCAAACATTCTTGTTGGATCTTCACTGGTATTACGCAATGGAAAAACTGATGCAGTATAAGGAAACTTTCCTGGAAAGTTTTCTTGTAAACGCCAATGTAAAACATCTCCCCAGTCGCTAAAACGTGGCACTGCTATTTTTGGAATACTGGTACCAGATAATGAAATAGTCTTTAGTGGTCTTCTAATTACTCTATCTCTAACCTGATACTCAAAATAATCAGCTTCATATCTTTTCTTGGTTTCTTCCCACTCATCAATCAACTTTTTACACAATGGAAACATCTTCTTGCCAACAAGTTCAATTTTATCTTGAAGCTGTTTTTTTAATTCACCATCTTGCTCACCCAACAACGAAACGGTTCCATTCAATTTATACAAATCAGAAGCAAGCTTTGCTTGTTCTTTAGCAAGCTGATTGTATTTTCTTACCTCATCGGCAATCTCTGATAAATACCTCACCCTAGAAGAAGGGATTACTACAGAAGAGATACTAATTGGAGCTTCTGAAACATTGCTAGGTTGCTCACCAAAAACCTTCAGCATTAATAAAGCAAAAAGCTTATTGACACCCTCATCATTAAATTGAGAACTTACAGTAGCAAGTATAGGTAAGGTATCGTCTGATGCATCCCATAAACCATGATTTCTTTTGTACTGCTTTCTGATATCATGAAGCGCATCTTTGGCACCCGGCTTATCTGATTTATTTAATGCTACAACATCTGCATAGTCAAGCATATTGATCTTCTCCAACTGAGAAGCCGCGCCATATTCAGGTGTCATCACATACAAGCTCACATCACAATGATCAATGATGGATGCATCACTTTGACCCACACCTGCACTTTCTAAAATAATCAAATCAAATTGATGTTGCTTACAAATAGCAATGGCATCTTTTGCTACCCCACTCAAAGACTTTTCACTTTCTCTTGTTGCAAGAGATCGCATATATACACGTGGTGATGAAATACTGTTCATCCTGATACGATCTCCTAACAAAGCTCCGCCTGTTTTCTTTTTTGAAGGATCAACAGAAATAACTGCAATATTCTTATCAGGATAGCTGTTTAAAAATCTTCTTACCAGTTCATCTGTAATTGATGATTTACCAGCACCTCCAGTACCTGTAATACCCAACACCGGTATGGCTGGTAATTCATTTTTTATAGCTTCAAGTTTTCCTTGCTCCACTAATGAAATAGAACGCGCAATTGATCTGATATCTTTTTGCTCTCCCCAGCTAATATTGATTGTTGATGAATAAGGTTCATCAATTGCATAATCACATCTTTTAATCACATCTTCAATCATGCCTTCTAATCCCATGCTTCTTCCATCATCAGGAGAATATATGCGATCAATTCCATAGGCATGGAGCTCCTCGATTTCTGTCGGCAGAATTGTACCGCCGCCACCACCAAAAATCTTGATGTGGCTACATCCGTTTTCCACCAACAAATCCTTGATGTATTTGAAAAACTCCAGGTGTCCACCTTGATAAGAAGTTATGGCAATACCATGTGCATCCTCTTCAATTGCAGCTTCTACAATTTCTCTTGCACTTCTGTTATGACCAAGATGAATGATTTCTGCTCCTAAGGATTGCATGATCCTCCGCATGATGTTGATGGCGGCATCGTGACCATCAAATAAAGAAGCAGCCGTAACTATGCGGACCTTATTCACTGAGCTGTATGGCATAGAAAATCAGTTGAACCACAAAGTTACGAAGGGAACCTCTTCGAAAACTTATTTTTGGACAACCGGTATAGCAGCAGATACGCCATGGACTGCCTCATAAGTATGTCCTGTAAGTTGGGCAGCAGTCTGCGCGAGCTGTTTTTGGTAAAACTGTTGGGTAGTCTTCATTTCTCCCATAGCTTTCACCTTCGGACCCATTACGGCAAACCAGATTTGAAAGGCATCCTGAACACCGCTACCATGATCGGTCCATTCTTCTTTCTTGATATCGCCCCTACCATGATCAGTAGTAATCAACAAAGTGGTCTTATTTTTATAATCCGGTTGTGATTGCACCCAATTCCAAATACTTCCCACCCACTCATCAAACTGATGGGCTGCATTTAGGTAATGTTTATATTCTCCATGGTGTGCAAACTCATCAGTTTCACCATAAGATATATACATCACCTTAGGTCGCTTATTTTTTAAATAGGTAAATGCTTGATAATGGGTGAAAACATCTAAACACTCCACATTTCCCCAGGGTCTGAAAGAGGTGCGGACCATATCATTCAATAATTTCATCTCAGAATCCGTTGATGCAACACTATTATCATCAAAGGCATTGATGACTGGCAATCCAGCTCTTTTTTCATTGATGATTCTGTCAAACGCATCCCATGCTGCAAAAGCAGCTACTTTCCCTTTATAAGCTGGGAGTGAATTATAATACTCAAGTATGGTTTTATGTGGATTTGGAGGATACTCATTTGAGTTAATCAACGTATCTACATGTCCGGTTAATATTTCACTATACCCCGGATAAGAAAACCAATAGGGATTAGCATTATCAATTTTATTGCCATATTTACGATTACCATAAAGTTGTCCCTGCTTGGCGATGGTACCCCAAAAAAAAGGCAATAGTTTTTGACGACGTGCTTCGGGGGATTGATCCCAATAAGCATTGAATATACCCGCACTATCATACTGATTGAAACGATTATCACTTGCAATGGATGCATCCATTCCGTTGTACACCTCTTGCCACCTAAACCCATCCGTGGTGATAATAATCAGGCGTTGATCATCTTGTGCAGTAGAAAAAAAAGAAGAAAAAAGGATGAGCACTACACATGAGGTACGCGCAAGTAATTGTTGAAGTGGCATAGTCAATCGTTATTTAGTTTTGAAAATAAGCAAAAAACAAGAACGGACGATCAACTATTACACTTAACCTAACTCAGCCATCATACAACGTGCACTTCCACCACCCAGTGTTTCAATAGTGGTGATATCACTATGGATAATTGGCTGGTAAGCTTCTAGTCGCTTTAACTGATCAGCATCAAGATAATTAAAGGCCTGTGTTGACATCACCAAAAAATAATCCCCTTTTTTATTTTTCACCTGCAACATGTTTCCGCAGAAATGATCCATTTGATCAAAGCTGATATTGATGATCTCTTTTTGAGTAGCAATAAATTGTTCAACTAATTTTTCTCTTTCCATTTGATCGTAAACCGCATCCAGACAAATGACTACATAGCGATCAGCCATACACATCAAAACATTAGTATGATAAATAGGTAGCTTTCTTTGGTCTTGTGCATGAAACAGCATTGGAGTATAATTCATTTTCATACAGAAAGTCGCAAATATCGATTCATCCGTTCTCTCTGAAATACAAGCATACGCAATCTTATTTTTTCTATCCAACACCATACTACCCGTTCCTTCAAGGTATTTGTGACTGCTCTCAAAATGAGTAAAATCTACTACCTCATTTATCGTTACACTGTTTTTCACCGCATCAACAACAGTCTGTTTTCTCTCTTGCCTTCTGTTCTTCGCATACATTGGATACAAAACCATTGTTCCTTCTTCGTGAATGGAAATCCAGTTGTTAGGGAAAATTGAATCAGGCGTTAAGGGAGTAACAGTGTCTTGCACAACCAATACATCTACATCGTTCGATTGAAGACAATCAACAAAGCGTTTAAACTCTACTAATGCTTTTGATTGCGCATCATCAATCTGTTCTTTTTTTTGAAAATAATTATTAGCGGCTGTTTCCTCATTAAAGCCGAACGATACCGGCTCAATCATCATTATTGTTTTCATAACAATATTTTTAATCTCTATTAATCGGCATACTCATGCAATGAAATCCACCCCTTGCTCTTGAAAGTTCTGCTGAAGGCATAACAATTACAGTATCCTCAATATCTTCAACGCTAATACGATCTTCTTCAAGATCTAAAATGAGATCCTTTACTTTAACTACTTTGAATCCAGCATGAGCAAATGCAGCCACTGTTTTTTCATTCC
>JBDLUR010000202.1:0-5119 GCA_039805205.1 Bacteroidota bacterium | reverse complement strand
TTGGAACATTTCTTACGTGATAAGCAGTTGAGTGAAAGAGAGGTGGGTATGCAGTTGATAGATGAAATGGTTGCCTTCTCTGAGAGTGGACAGTGTAGAAGAAAAGTCTTGATGAATTATTTTGGAGAAAAGTACATGCATGAGAATTGTGGTAAATGCGATAACTGCGTACATCCAAAAGAAAGGATAGAGGCAAAAGAGAATGCACAGAAATTACTGAAAACGATAAAAGCACTGGATGAGTGCTTTGCAGCAGACTATGTGGTCAATATTATTATAGGACGCTTGATTCCTCAGATAAAAATGTACAGACATGATGAGTTGGATGTATTTGCATCTGGGAATGATGAGCCTGATTATTATTGGACATCCCTCATTAGACAAATGTTGCTTGAAGGATTGCTATGTAAGGATATTACAGAACATGGTATTTTAAAAATAACCAAAGCTGGGTTGGCATTTATAAAAAAACCAACACCATTTATGATGGTGATGGGCAATTTTTATGAGGATGCTAATGAAGATGATGAAGATACTGCAGAAGACAATGGTGGAACAGCCGCTGCTGATAACAGGTTGTTTGAAATGCTGAAGGATTTGCGCAAGCAAGTTGCAAAAGAAAAACAACTTCCTCCATTTGTAATTTTCTTAGAATCTTCTTTAGAGGATATGGCCACTCAGTTTCCTACATCTCTAGAAGAGTTAGAAAAAATAAGTGGTGTTAGCAAGGGGAAGGCCATGAGATATGGACAAAGGTTTGTGGACTTGATTACCAAATATGTTGAGGAAAATGATGTAGTGAAGCCAGACGACTTTGTGATGAGAAGTATTGTGAACAAAAGTGGGAATAAAGTATTCATCATTCAGCAAGTAGATAAAAAGGTTACTTTAGATACGATTGCCAAGAACCGTGATATGAAGATGGAAGAGTTATTAGAGGCAATGGAGACTATTGTAGCCAGTGGAACAAAATTGAATTTAAATTATGCCATTGATCAGATGGTAGATGAAGATGATCAGGATGAGATCATGGAATATTTTAAAAGCTGTGAAACTAGCAGTCTGGATGTAGCAAGAGAAGAACTTTCTGATCTCGACTTAGAATGGGAACAACTAAAAATTATGCGTATCAAATTCTTGAGTGAATATGGTATGTAATCAATCTAGTGTCTCACCAATCGACTTCAGATGATTAATAAGATCAATCGGATTTTTACCTTCTATTTTTCTCAAAATATTTTTTCTGTGTGTGTTTACAGTATGTAAACTAAGACCCAGTGTTTTTGCAATAGTATCGCTGGTTTGTTCTTTACAGACCATTTTTGCAATTTGAAGTTCTCTTTTTGATAATACAGTAGTTTCAATCTGTTGATTCTTCTCGATGATATCTTTTTCAAGTGCATCAAAAAAATGAATGGAGTCTGATAGTACTAATTCAAAGATGGTCATCATTTCTTCTGCTCCTATCGACTTTAATAAGTATCCTCTAGCTCCTAGTTCTCTTGCACTATTTCTAATTGCTGCATCTCTGCGCATTGTAAGGATGAAGCAAGCCGTATTTGGATCAAACTCTCTTACCTTAAATAATAAATCTAATCCATTGGTTTGTTGTAAATGATAATCAATCAACACCACATCAGGTTTAAGCGATTTAATTTCTTCCAATGCAATAGCAGGATCTTCTGCATGTCCAATACATTTATATCCTGGTTGTAAACCAATAAATACCTCAAAGCTTTCTAAGAAAAGCTTGTGATCATCACAAATATAGATGGTGTAATTATTCTTCATTTTTTAAATGTGGTATGTGAATAGAATAATGTGTTTTTCCAGGAATACTGAAAAAGTCGATGGTTCCTTCTAAATAGGTTACCCTACTCTCAATGTTATTGATTCCATGGTTTCTTTGTATATCATTATCAAAGCCAATGCCATCGTCAACATAATCCAATGTATAACCAGTTTTGTGTTGTGCAAAATAGATACTTATGTTTTTGCATTTAGCATGTTTGATAGAATTGGTAATTAATTCAGATATGATGCGATAAAGTTTCAATAAAAGATTTTGCTCGAGAAAAACCGACTCAATCTCAATTTTGAAATGAATGTTTGTCGACTTTTCTAACAATTCTACACGAGATTGAATAATAGATAAAAGGTTTTCACCTTCCATGATAGGAGGCACAAGCTCATCAATAATGTGATAGATTTCGGTTGACGACCTATCCATTATTGATATGATCTGATCTAGTTCATCTTTATATTTTCCATCCTCATTTTTCAATTTCATTGTTTGCAACTTTATTTTAGCTGCTGCTAATAATCCACCTATCTGATCATGTATGTTTCTTCCAATGCTCTCCCGCTCATTTTCCTGTACAGCAATAATTTTTGAAGTCATTTCTTTCTCTCGTTGTATTGCAAGAAATTTTTCATTTTCTAATTTTTTTCTTCTATCACTTCTGTACTTCATATAATTTGAAACACTAAATATTGAGATAGTGATAGTTTGCATTAAAGGATAGGCAAATCCATAAAATCGTTCTGTTAAGATGATATCTAAATTATTTTGTTTTAATGCAAGCTTTAGTAGATAAGAGAAATAGACAATGAAACCAACCGTATCTAAAAATAAAATTCGTTTAGTACCAAAACGAATTAGATTAATAATAAAGAACAAAATCATGAAGATAACAATGCTATTACTTAGCCTCAGCATGTTAGATTTCAAGCTTGGATTATCAATTAATGCAGGATAGAAAAAAACCAAGATTGTTCTCACGGTTAAAAATAATAGAAAGAAAATCAAGACCGCCTTTAATCTATTTCCAATTAGATCTTTATAGGTTGAATTAAAAAATAAAATAAATAAAACAAGTCCAAGTGAAGGCGTTGCAAAAAACGTATCTAGCCGCTCTTGCAATCCGATATTATTCGGCCATATGTATTGAAAGAAAATACCTCTTTCGTTTAAAGCCCACGCTGCACTAGTGAAAATGAAGGCAGCCAAAATAAAATGTTTATTTTCTTTTTTATAAAAGCCTAGAAAAACAAAACCTAGGAAAAGGAATAAGGAGATAGACAAGAAGGTGCTGTAAAAATAGAGATGTCCATCATGTATTTTAGCGTAAATACTTTCTGAAATAAGTAAGGTGTGAAAGGAAAGATTTTCTCCTTTTTTGTGAACTTCAAACTTTAAAGAATCAATGCTATTAGGTTTGACTTGAATTGGAAAAATGAATTCCCAAAAGTATATTGGTCTTGTATTAAATTGATATCGATCACCAGTTACAAATAAAGTATCACCCTTTGTATTAAAAACAAAAAGTCTATTGATATGTGGGTTATTGATTTTAAGATAGTAGGTACGAGTTTCAGCAAGATTGTTATGAAATACTACACCAAAGGTTTTGGGCTCAGTTACTAAACCATAATTTTTGTATACGCCATTTTTAAGTAAAGTATCTTGACTGTACCATGTAATTGGCTGTTCCCCTTTTGCTATAAAAAAAGAGAAAATATACAATAGAAGTAGAACTGGCCTAATTGCACGCATAATCAAATATAATGTGTTAAATCATTTTTAACTCTTTTGTTGAAACTCTCATTATTTCAATTTTAATTAACTTGCAACCATGTATTGCAATCAGAAGATACAAAAGCACCCCCATCATTTGGCTATTCTATACGCCGGATTGAACTGTATGCCCGATCATTAGGTTGTCATTTTTTATTTTAGGTTTAGCATCTTTTTGTAATTCAAACTACTAGATATGTCACTTTTTAATATAACCTCTGAGACAGGGGTATTGAGAAAATTATTGGTACATAGTCCGGATAACGGACTAGCAAAAGTGGTCCCTTCAAAAGCACAAGACTGGCTTTTTGAGGATATTGTTCATTTGGACACTATTCGGAGAGAGGAATACGACTACTACATTAAGTTGTTGTTGTACTTCTTAGATCCAGAAAAAATAAAAGGACGCCTCAAAGAAATTGATGATCCTGAAGCTAACAGGGTATTTTACCAACCGGGTCATCATCGTTTTTACAGATCAGAAAACGTGATAGAACTTCAGTGGTTGTTGGAAGAAATTCTTGTTGATGATAATTTGAAGTCCCAAATGATTGCTGCAGTCTGTGCATTGGAAGGTTGCACACATGCAACTCAGCAGTTGTTATGTACCTATTCTCCAGTAGATTTAGCAAGCTGCTTGTTATCTGGAACAGGAAATGATAAGTCCGTTTTGTTTGCACCTATACCCAATTTTATTTTCACCAGAGATATTGGTATAGTAGTGAAAGATCATTTGATTTTGAACAAGCCAGCAAAAATTGCTAGACACAGAGAAGCGTTGCTGGCCCGTTATATTTTTTTTCATCATCCTTTGTTCAGTGCCTATCGAAACAATATTATTGAGCTTAAACAAAACAAGCCAGTCTTTCTGATGCCAGACAACGATAACAGCCATGTTATTACACTAGAAGGCGGAGATGTAATGATGGTTTCACCTGAACACCTGATTGTTGGAATTAGCGAAAGAACTTCCTCTGCAGCTGCCGCACAATTGACAGAGACCTTGTTTCAGAGGGGTTTGGTAAGCAAAGTAAGTGTGGTAAAAATACCCGCTAAGCGAGATTACATGCATATTGATACCATATTCACACAGGTTAAAAAGGATGTATGGGTGATGATGGGTTTGTTTTCTGAACAAATGAACAATCATGAACAGAGAAGCAGTATTGAAAAAACTTTGTTGGGTGATGAGGCAGAGAAGGTTGAAGTGTTTCAATTTAACAGAACCGCTGCACAACAACCTATACGTTTTAGCAGTCTAGAAGCTCTGTTGCGCGACATCAGCATTAATGATTTAGGTTGTGAATCAGTTAAAATCATTTTTTCTGGAAACAATGAGTATCCTTATGCAGTGAGAGAGCAATGGACCGACTCTTGTAATTTGCTTGCACTGAAAGAGGGAGTTGTTCTTTCTTATGATCGGAATGAAAAAACAGTGGCTGCATTTGCTCATGCTGGATTCAAAGTAGTTAAAGTAAAGGATCTCATTTTAGATCTTGAAGAAGATCGTATTAGCGTTGAAGATATTGAGGATACTGTAAT
>JBDLUR010000201.1:0-5005 GCA_039805205.1 Bacteroidota bacterium | reverse complement strand
CGTTTCTTGTCCCATATAATAATTGGTCTTGATGTAAATTTTGAACACCTGATCGACCAAGAGAATTAAAAAGGCAATTAAAAAAACCTGTGTCTTCTTCACAATCTAGATTTTTGCAAATATACTGATAAGCAAAGTAGTTATACCACCTATTGCTTAACCCAAATAAACGCGGGGTACCCGCTGCGTAATACCTGTCATTATTTCATAAGGTATAGTTCCTGCTTCTTTTGCCAATTGGACAATTGATTTATCCTCGCCAAATACAAGCACCTCATCATTTAATGAAATTTCAGGATGATCTGTTATATCAAGCATAGTCATATCCATACACACACTACCCACAGTTGGAACGAGTTGTCCGTTTATCATCACAGTTCCTTTCCCGTTTCCTAATGAACGAGGATATCCATCAGCATAACCAATTCGGATAGTGGCAATTACGGCATCACGTTGCAATATTGATTTCCCACCATATCCTACAGTTTCACCTTGCTTAACCTTTCGAATTTGAGCTATAGTGGTTTTCAAAGCAATGGCCTCTGTTAAGACGGCAACATCATTACTTGGGTCAATGCCATACAACCCTATTCCCAATCTAACCATATCAAGTTGCGCATCAGGATGACGCCTAATGGCAGAAGTATTTGCAGCATGACGAATAAAGTCATACCCCAAATGATGTTGCAATGAAGAACACAATTGGTTAAAAACAGCTAGCTGCTTTCGGGTAAATTCATCCTGAAGAGGGTCTTCCGATGCTACAAAATGGGTGAACACAGATTTAACATGCATCAACTGTTGGACAGAAGGTTGCTGAAAGAAATCATTGAGCTCTTGTTCTTCAAAACCCAAACGATGCATCCCTGTATCTAATTTCACATGCACGGGATAATGACTAATTCCTTCTTTGGATAAATATTGTGCAAAAGCGTTAGAAATTTCAGTAGAATACAATTCAGGTTCTAAATTATGCGTAACAAGGGATGAAAAAGACTCTTCCTCAGTATTCATAATCATGATGGGTAACCTGATTCCTGCTCGACGCAGTTCCACACCTTCGTCAGCATAAGCAACTGCGATATAATCAACATGACTGTATTGAAGCAAATTGGCGATTTCAAAACTTCCTGCACCATACGAAAACGCCTTAACCATCACCATTAATTTGGTGGCAGGCTTCAAAGAAGATTTATATTGATGTAGATTTTGAGCAATCGCAGACAAATCGACCTCCAATCTTGTTCTGTGCTTTTTATTTTCCAATAATGCACCAATCCTTTCAAACTGAAAATTCCTAGCACCTTTAATCAATACCAGCTCATCTCTAAAGTCTGATACATGAATATTGTTTAATAGCTCTTCTGTATCCTTAAAGAAAAGACAATCGATTTGATTATCTATAAAGCACTGCTCATGTTCTTGAATCACTGAACCAACACCATAAAGTCGCTTCACCTTCTTCGATTTCAGGTAAGAAGATAAATCTGCATACACCTTCTCTACATCTTTGTTAATGCCAGATATATCAGACAAAATTACAGCTCTCATCCATGATTGATTTTGGAGCCCCATGAAGTCCAAAGCACTCAGTAAGCCACTCAAATCGGCATTGTAACTATCATTGATAATCCTTGAACCTAACTGTCCGTCTACCATTTCCAACCTCAAAGACAAAGGAGGCAAATCAAGCATGTAACCAACCACATCTTCTGAAACACCTAGATAACATGCCATTGTAAAACAATGCATCGCATTTTCAACTGCCACCTGATCTATGAATGGAATTACAAATGAAATCTCCTTTTCTCCAACACGAACATACAACGAAGTACTTTTATGGTGTTGCTCAATTTTGTACAAGAAGACATTAGCAGCGGTTGAGGTGCGCGACCAGGTATAGACTTTTTTAATAGCCTTTGTCGTCAATAATTGAGACACCTGTTGATCAACCAAAAAATGATCTTTGCAATACAACAAAACATCAACACCTTGAAATAGGCTTAGCTTTTCATTGAGCTTTTCAGCTGATGAAGAAAAACCATCGTTATGCGCTTCCCCTATATTAGTAATCAATCCAATGTTTGGCTGAATGATAGCCTGTAAGATCTGCATTTCATGTTGCTTTGAAATTCCAGCTTCAAAAATGGCCAAATTATGATCGCTATTCATTCCCCAAATACTGAGGGGCACACCCAATTGAGAATTAAAGCTTCTAGGACTTCTTACAATATGAAACTTATTTTGCAAAACATGATTGAGCCATTCTTTTACAATGGTTTTGCCATTGCTACCTGTTATACCAATTACAGGATAGTGAAATTGATTACGATGATGAATGGCCAATTGTTGAAGTGCCTTTACTACATCTGGCACTACAAAAAAAGAGGCCTCAGGATAAGTGTCGAGTTCTGGTAAAACTGAAACTATAAAATTTCTAACCCCTGACTGATACAAATCATGAATATACATATGCCCATCACCAGTAGAAGATTTGATGGCAAAGAATAATGTGGCAGATGGGAAAACTAGTTTTCGGCTATCAATGAGTAAGTAAGCGATTGGGCTGTTTAAAGAACTGCCATGGTGTTTTGCACCAACCAATCTAGCAATATGATCAGGTGTATATACTGCCATTTTACTTTTCTTGCCCATGTGGCTTTGCCCGTGGATATTTAATAGAATACCCAACTGATCCAGCAAGACAAGCTACAATTACGCCAAGTGAAATAAAGATATTGATATGTATTCCAAAATATTCAATCAACATTTTCACGCCAATAAAAATAAGTACAATAGCAATACCCTGTTGGAGATAGTCAAATTTATCAACGGCACCTTTCAATAAAAAGAAAAGTGAACGTAAACCAAGGACCGCAAAAATATTTGAAGAGTAAATAACGAGGATATCATCTGCACTGAAAGATGCATTGGTACTTTCCCTGACAAGAGAAACGACGGTCGGAATTGAATCTAAAGCAAAAGCTACATCCACAGCAGCAAGCATAAAGACCACAACAGATAGTGTTGTGAAATAAGCTTTACCATGGAGATTAACCATATAACGACCATTTGGTTCAATTAAAGTCACTCTGAAAAACTTATTGATTACCTTATAAATCTTTGTCTCACCTGGATCAAATTCAGCCTCATCTTTTTTGAAGAAAAGCTGATACCCCGTATACAACAAAAAGAATCCGAATAGGTATAATATCCAATGGAATCTATTAATCAATTCAATACCCAATGCAATGAAAATAATCCTAAATACTATTGCTAATAAAATACCAATGAGCAAGGCCCTACCTGCATCGTTTTCGTTTACTTTGAAATAAGTAAAGATGAGTATGAACACAAAAATATTATCAATACTAAGCGACCACTCCATTAAATAGGCAGTAAAATATTTAGTAGCAACAATTGGCGTTTTTTCAAACCATAAAAAGACACAGAAGGCTACAGACAATCCTACCCAAAACAAAGTTTGGTACAGCGCCTTTTTCATGCTCACAGCTGTGTTTTTCTTGCTCATCAATCCTAGGTCAAGAGCCAGAGCAATAATCAGTACCAATCCAAATGTGAGGTAAGTAATTTGATCGACAGTCATACTACACAACTTATTTCACCAAAGATAATCATAAGTTGTCCGCCTACCCACATTGGATCAGGCATATTTCTTTTTTCGATAAAAACTATTCATGAAATAAAAGCAGACTAAAAACAAAAGGGGCAGCACCATATTCAGTCCTTGCCAAAATAGCTTCTCGTTTTCAATTTTATCTTTATCAATTAAGCGTAAACGAAATATTTTCGATCTTGCTGCGATTACATCTTCCCCGCCAGTGAGGTAAAACAAGACGTTGCTGATAAAATCACGATTAGCAAAAGATTGACGCGTATAGCTATTCATGCCCATTGCTAAGGGACCTTCTTGCTCATTTACTGGATTCAGTAGCAAATCTCCATCAGAGATCACAACCATACTATTTTCGGAAACGGTTGTTGGAATAAAGGGCGAGCCTAAAGCCGACAAAGTATCCATTTCCTCTTTGGAAAGCCTATTGTTAAATGCAGAACCAAATTTTCCTTCAAGCAAGATGGCAACAGGCAAGTGCTGCTTATTGAACAACTGTAAATCTTGTTCAGTTTTGATGCTTCTCCACTCAACCAATGCAGGCGTCTGCAAACTCCTGGCATAATCTGAGGTGCTTAATAAAATTTGTTTTTTTATGTCTGGCGTTGCTATGGTATCGATCGACTGAGGAAATGAAGCACTGATAAAATCTAAGTTTTTAGCTATTGGATGGCCGTTTGTATTTCTTAATAAAGGGGCATAAGGCCAAGGCAACAATTCAATTTGAGGCTGATTACCCATAGTACCAACCACCGATGGAACTTTATCACTCTCTAAATCTTGAACCAAATCCCTATTGATGCGAGCGCCATACTTAAAAAGCTGTTCGTCTAGCTCTAACCCTTGATCATAGGCTACAAATGACCCATTGCTTCGCTGAAGGCTATCCATGCTCGCATACAACTGATCAATTGCCCAAATCACTTTTCCGCCTTTCATTACATACTGATCTATTTTTAAACGCTGTGCTCTTGAAAATGGTTGTACTGGTTTTGCAATAACGATCGCTTTAAAATCCATGGGAATAAAAGCAACAGAGTCTATAGGTAATATTTTAAAATAGTAATCTTTACGCAAGACATTTTCAACAAGATCATAAACACTATAATCGAGTGGCTCACCATTACCAGTAAGATATCCAACAACAGGTACAGTATCCCGTTGCAAAAACATGATTGCCCTTGCTATCTTGAACTCCATCAAAGCTTCAGCATTATTCAAAGAGGCTAATCCATTTAGATTGCTTTGTCCTTCAAGAAAATCAATCCCAACCTGACCTTTTTGACTGCTTAAGATAGCTCCTGGAAACACCAACGTTTCTTCTGTTTTTTCACCATCTTTTTGTTGTGCCTTTACATTGGTAGGATTGAT
>JBDLUR010000200.1:0-2660 GCA_039805205.1 Bacteroidota bacterium | reverse complement strand
CCTTTTGCATTTTGTTCTCCATAGTTGAAATACTTGTAAGTAGAATAATCATAATCAATACCATTTTGAATTTTCCTTTGGAAAACTGTAGCCTGTGCGATAATATGTTTTGATCCAATGAACTCAACAGACAATTCTGAAGTGATGGATGTTTCAGGTTTAAGTGTAGGAACGCCTGCAATGCCATCAAAGAGTTGATAAAGGGTGGGTGCTTTAAATGCTGAAGAAAGATTGTATGCAAACTTCCATTTTTGGTTCAAAACATAAGATGGGTTAAACGTGAATGTAGCATTTTCGCCATATCGACTATGAATATTCAATCGGCCACCTAATTCTACGTTAAAGCCTTTTTTACTGTTATATACCAATGAACTTGTAAAGCTGCTAAGTCTGATTCTTGCAGAATCTGCGTTAAGCTTACTTTCATAATTTCCAAAATCACTGACTGAAAGGAAGTATTGATCTGTGTTCAACCAACGTTGATCGAAGCCTGCAAATAACCTTAGCCTATCGCTAATTTGGTAGTTGCCATAAACTTCTGCAATGACAGAGCGACCTGAATAATCATTTTGAATGAATTTGCTGAAGCCGTTTAATGATAATGAATCGTCAAGATAATTTCTGATGCTATTGTTCATGCTGATATTGGCATGAATGGTTGCTTTTTTAAACCTGCGGGTTAATCCACCGCTCAGCATAAGGTTTTCATTGGCAGCAGTAAAGTCTTTTGCATCTTCAAATCCAGTTTGATCAACGCCATTGGTATACCTATTCCACTGTGCAGTCGTTCTCCATCCCCATTTTTCATCAGTAGCTGAACCTAATTGTGCTAATAAAAAGTTTTGTGTGAAACCATCTTTATCAAAACCGGCCGTCTTTGTGGTATCAAGGGCAGAGGAAAAACCGTCAGCGCTGGAGCGCATGTATTGAAGTTTATATTTCAAAGACTTTACTTTACCGGATGAGGATAGATCAATTGTATTTGAATTATAAGAGCCATGTTGCAAATGGACTTGAGCAGAGGGTTTCTTTTGGTCATTGGTTTTTGTAATAATGTTGACTACACCTGCAACAGCATCAGAGCCATAAAGAGTAGATTGTCCTCCTTTTAAAATCTCAATTCTTTCTATTTCCCCTAATGGAATGAAATTAATATCAAATGTTTCTCTAATGGATGATACATCATAAGCTGGAAGACCATCAATTAAAATAAGCATATTGCCTGTGCCAGCACCACGCATGTACACATCATTATTTGCACCGGGGGAGTTGTTGCTGCCAATAATAGTGATGCCTGCTTGTCGGCTTAGTAATTCACCGATTGAAACGAAAGGGGAATTTTCAATTTCTTTTTTCTTGATGACGGTGATGACTTTTCCCGTGTTGATTTGTTTTTGGGTAAATCGGTTGGCGGTGACAACAACTTCGTCTAGTGAATAACTTGAATCAAATTGTGCTGATGCACCCAAGCTGATAACTAACAGCATGAAAAACATAAAAATTTTGGTCATAGTATTTTGTTTTTACTATGAACCTTCGGATGGAACAGAAATGAATAGCTGCCTGAACAGTTTTTACATCTCCGGCTTTTCTCCCGAAAGCTCGTGATTAATAAATAGGCATCAGGCAGGTCTTCTGGCTCAATCTCCATTTCTGACCTTCCCGTTGTTACAGTGGTCTGTAGAAGAAATGGGTTCCGCAATGCGGATTGATTTTTACAGCTACGGGGATAGCGCCGGGATAAAGTTTTGCAACTGGTAACCGGACTTCCCTTTTAATGATTCCCTTTCGGGATTCAACCTAGTGCAATTCAAAATTATTGCTATTTGACGGAAGGACTTTAATTTGATGTCCACAGGCTGTGTATAATGTCTAACTTAACTTAATGCTGCCCAGTTTAAAAGAATCGTGGTTACAATAAATATAATGAACATGCTAATCATGATTGCATTATTGAGTCTTTTTTCAATTTTTTCTGATTTGCCATCCTTCATAATAACTGCAGGAACAATAGCAAGCAAAGCCATCATGATAATGATAACAATACTACAATAGCTGTTCATAATTTCTGCAAATGTATAAACATGACTAGCAGGAAGTTTAGATGCTAATATATAGTTTGCCCCTGCTGTTGTAAAAATCGCGCCCACTGTATACCTACTGGGATCCGGAGAAAATGGTGCGATGAAGGTTACAATAACGGCAATAAAATTGATCAAGAAAAGTTTAAGTATGTCTGGTAGGCCATTTTTATTGATCTTAATTCCAGCTCTGAATTGTGAAAAGTTTTCCATATCCGTGGAAGAGAATTTAGGATTTCCACGTGCAGATTGATAGGCATGTGCTTTTTCAATCAGTTTAATTGATTTGGTTATTGTATATCCTGGTATCATCACCCTGGAGCTTAATTTAGACTCTAATGTATCAGGAATAAATATTACATCACCTCTATCCAGCCATTTGTGTTCAATAGGGACTATGAGGTAGTGTTCGTCTATAGGAAATAATCGTACATCAAAAAATTGTGTTGTTTTAGCTTTTACTTGGTATTGAATGTATCCAGTATTTTTTTCTCGATCAATCTGTTTTTCAATTAAATCAGCACTAATGATTTCACCATTGACAATATTAAAGGGAAGCTCATTTTGGAATTTTTCATG
>JBDLUR010000199.1:0-2532 GCA_039805205.1 Bacteroidota bacterium | reverse complement strand
CCCATGAATTGTCTGGCATAGGTACCAAAGGTCTCCATGTATCTACGATGACCCTCTGCATAAATCGTATCAAAAGCTAGAGACGATTTTCCACTTCCACTGATACCCGTTATCACCACTAATTGATTCTTGGGTATGGAAATATCAATATTCTTTAGATTATGCGCTCTTGCACCTACAACTTCTATATTTTCTTCCATGGAACGCATCTTGTTTTCTTTGATAACAGCTTAGTCTGATGAATGTTTTACACAACAAAATAAATCAAAAAACTACAGTTCTGTACATAATCAAAGCCATTCCAACTTATGATTTGGTGAAAATTAGACGATTTTGTAACTTTGTGTCAGTTCTTTAATTTTCTTATCCAGAAAGGCAGAGGGATTGGCCCGATGAAGCCTTGACAACCTGTTATCTCAAAAATAATAAGGTGTCAACTCCAACTCCGCAATTGCGGGGATAGATAAGTCAGATATATTCTCTAGACATGATCAAAACATTATAGTGAACCCATCTGATTTCAGGTGGGTTTTTTTTTGCCTTTTTGGACCGAATTATGAATCATGAACAAAACAACAACAACATATTACTACAAAGGTGCTCTTGAACTAGAGTCAGGAAAATCAATCAATGATTTTCCACTTAACTACACCACCATTGGTCAGTTAAATAAAGAGAAAGATAATGTTATTTGGATCTTTCACGCCATGACTGCCAACAGCGATCCTAGCGATTGGTGGGATGGCATGGTTGGCGAAGGGAAATTCTTCAACCCAGAGCAGTATTTTATCATCTGTGTGAACATGCCAGGATCTCACTATGGCAGTGTTAGTCCATTAACAGTCAACCCCAATACCGGCCAACCCTATTATCAGCAATTCCCTTTTTTCACACCATTAGATATGTCTAGAGCATATGATCAACTGAGAAAACAACTGGGCATTGAAAAGATTTTAATGGGTATTGGCGGTTCAATGGGTGGACAACAACTTTTAGCATGGGCTTGTGAGCAACCATCCTTATTCGAATTTATTGTCCCAATAGCTACGAATGCTTTTCATTCCCCTTGGGGCAAAGCATTCAATGCCTCACAAAGGATGTGTATAGAAGCAGATCCAACTTGGAAAGAAGCTTCCCCAACAGCAGGGATGGAAGGCATGAAGGTAGCGAGATCTGTAGCGCTGATCAGCTATAGAACATATGACACTTACGACAAAACGCAACAGGATGAAGACAAGGCCATTGAATTTACAAGAAGTGAATCATATCAAAAATACCAAGGAGAAAAACTAGCTAAGAGATTTAATGCTCTAAGCTATTACATGCTCACAAAATCAATGGACAGCCACCATTTGGGCAGAGGAAAATTTGAAGCAGAAGTACAACTTGCTAAAATTCAATCCAAAACACTAGTAATAGGTATCTCCTCTGATATTCTCTATCCACTTAATGAACAAGAATTCATAGTGAAACATATTCCGGGGGCAAAACTAGCTATACTCAACTCTTTCTACGGACATGATGGCTTCCTTTTGGAAAATGAACAACTAACTACCCTATTAACAAACCTACTTAATCAACAACAATAAACAATACAAAGATGGGATCTGAAAAAACACTCGTAATTGGCATGTTCGGATTTGGTGTTGTGGGAGAAGGACTTTATAAAATCCTTAAACAAACACCTTCATTAAAAGCATCCATTAAAAAAGTTTGCATCAAGAATACTGAAAAGAAAAGAAATGCACCTGCAACATTATTTACTTCTGACAAGAATGATATTCTACTTGATCCAGAAATCAATGTGATTGTTGAGGTAATCAATGATAGCGTTGCTGGTTATGAAATTGTAACGACTGCACTAAAAAACGGAAAAGATGTTGTCAGTGCTAGCAAAAAAATGCTTGCCGAACATTTACCAGAACTAATTCAACTACAAGAAACTACCGGAAAATCACTGTTGTATGAAGCTTCAGCTTGTGCTTCTATTCCTGTAATTAGAAATCTAGAGGAATACTACGACAATGATTTACTCCATGCAATAAAGGCGATTGTAAATGGATCGACCAATTTCATTCTCACTAAGATGTTTGAAGAAAAACTAAACTTTAAAGAGGCTCTGTTACTTGCGCAACAACTAGGATTTGCTGAATCAGATCCTACTTTAGATATTGAAGGATTTGACGCAGCCAATAAATGGGTACTATTACTAGCACACAGTTATGGAATCAATATTACAATTGATAAAATGCTTTTCAATGGTATTACCCAAATAGATGAAATGGATGCAAAAGTTGCAGCTGCTAAAAACCAATCGATCAAATTGGTTGCCCAGGCGAAGAAACTTCAGAATGGAAAAGTTGCTGCCTTTCTTCTTCCACAATTTGTAGAACAAAACGACCAACTGTATTTTGTCAAAAACGAATACAATGGTGTAGTCATTGAAAGTGGATTTGCTGACAAGCAATTTTTCTATGGAAAAGGCGCAGGTAGTTTTCCAACAGCATCAGCAGTCTTGAGTGATATCGCAGC
>JBDLUR010000198.1:0-5836 GCA_039805205.1 Bacteroidota bacterium | reverse complement strand
AACTCAACAGCTGGATCCCAGAAAATATTTTTAAAATCGATTACTTTATCTTTCTCAACGTTAACACCTTCTTTCTCCAATAACTCTTGCATCAAAGTTGGTGTAGCAAAATGATGTTTGCCTGTCAGCATCCCATTGCGATTCACCACACGTTGAGCAGGGACAGTTGGATGAGCAACATGGGATGCATTCATGGCCCAGCCTACCATTCTGGATGACAAACCAGATCCTAAATATTTAGCAATACTTCCGTAATTGGTAACTCGTCCACGAGGTATCAAGCGGACAACCTCAAAAACATCCTCAAAAAAATTTCTACTCCCTTTTCCCTGTTGGCTATTCCCTATTCCCTTATCCCTATTCTCTTTTTTCAACTCCCCTCCTAATCTAGGAGGGGCTCCGAATCCGCCTTTGGCGGATGAGCGAGAGGTGGTATTCCCTTCTCTCTGTTCCCTATTCCCTTTCCCCCTAGGCATAATACGGACTAATCATCAAATACACAACCACTCCAGTAACAGATACATAAAACCAAATTGGCCATGTAATTTTGGCAAGCTTTCTGTGTGCAGGCCATTCTGCAACCAATGCACGATAAGAAGTATATAAAATAAATGGAAGAATAATAGCAGCAAGTAGAATATGTGAAATCAAGATAACATAGTAAACTGCTTTAATTGCACCATCACCACCGAAGGAAGTAGATTCAGAAAGCAAATGATGACAGATGTAAGACACTAAAAATAAAAGCGACAAAACCATTGCAGACATCATCACTTTTTTATGCAAAGCATATCTTCCTCTTTTTACAGCAAGCAAACCGACCAACAAAAGAAAGGATACTGCAGAATTGATAACAGCATTAATTTTTGCAAATACGTGTACATCAAAAGGAAGCTCCACTTCAAGTTTTATTCTAGACAAGAAAACAACAGCAACAAAAACGACTATTGAAAAAACAATAATCAAAATATTGGCTAGTTTATCATTTTTCTGAATACTTGCAGGTAACATAACGTTTAGGTTTTATTTTCTAAAGAGATTTCTTTTTTTCTTTTTATCACGCTCCATATTCAACAACACTACATCTTTGATGAGTTTATCGAGGTTCACACTATCTAAGCCATTATACCACCCACGAATCACTTTATCTCTATCGAGTAAAAAGAATTTCTCCGTATGGATAAAGCCTGTATCAATATTTCCTTCTGAGGCAATAGATGCTTTGAACTCGTTCAATGCAATATCATAAATTTCTTTCCTATCCCCTGTTAGCATCCACCAAGTATCATGATCAATACTAAATCGATCACCGTAAGCTTTGATTTTTTGAACTGAATCTCTTTCCGGATCAATTGAAAACGAAACAAAGCGAACAATTGTATCCGTCTTTTTAAACGCATCTTGAAGTCGCTTCATGTTGCGGGTGAGCTTCGGACAAATAGAGGGGCATGAAGTGAAGAAGAAATCGGCCACTATAATTTTACCATTCAAATCGTCTAAACCAACCTCTTTGCCAAATTGGTTCTTTAATTTAAAGGAACGTACTTTATGCCAAATAGTATCGTTTACATCTCTTCCCTTTTCTTTCTTTACAACCACAGTATCATAAAAGTAACGACGTGGCATCTGCACTGCACCTTTACTGAGGTCTTCAACCAATAAATAGCTGATTACAGGAAGTACTGCAACAACTAATAAAGCTATGATTGTCGTTTTTTTCATCCTATTCTTTTAACAAAAAAAAGCACCGTAGGTTTTGTCCAACGATGCTTTCACAATAATTTTCATTTTAATCAATGTTGTCCTTCTGCATGTGGCGCTGCTGGAGCAGTTACCTCAGGAGCACCATTATAGGTATTTCTTAAGTTCTTCCAGGAATTGCCCTCGTATAAAAAGGCAGCGATGAACCAAACAAAAAGCAACAAAGGTAGTACGATGGTCATGATAAGATTCTTCAACTCATCACCTAGGTGCATAAATACTCCTACAATATAAAATGCTTTTGCCAAGGAAAGGATTACAATTACTCCTTTAAGGAAAAGTGTAAGTGCCCCTGCCATAGGAACAGCATACATCAATAATCCTAGTCCAAGTTCAATTACAGTAATTACAGAAAGTAGAACAGTAGTCTTGATGATTTTCTTAACTACCTCGTCTCCCCCTGGTTCGTGGTGAAACGTAATTTCTTGTACACTATGTTCCATATAAAAAGTTTAGGTTGTTTTTAGATTAGATAGAAGCAAAGGAATACGAATACCCATACAAGGTCAACGAAGTGCCAATATAATCCAGCCTTTTCAATCATCCAGTAATGTCCTTTTCTTTCGAACGTACCATTAATGGCCATAATCAACATCACGATATTGATAACAACACCCGATAATACGTGGAAACCATGGAAACCAGTGATACCAAAGAAGTAACCACCAAAGGCGACTGGACCAGGAGTACTAACATGGTGACCTTCATGTCCGGTTACATTTGCAGCAGGACCCCATGGATTCATGGTAACTGTTGTACCCAACTCTTTTACTTCACCATTTATTAATGTTAAGTGATCACCTGTAATCAAGTGTGTCCATTCCCAAGCCTGGCAAGCAAGAAATGCTATACCACCAATTACTGTCCATATCATCCACTTAATAACACCTTGCTTGTCATTTTTATGACCAGCATGTACAGCTAGTACCATGGTTACTGAACTCACAATGAGGATGAAGGTCATCAAACTCACGAAAGCGAGTGGAAGGTTAGCATGTCCTGCAAGAGGAAATGCATTAAACACTTGGTTAGGATCAGGCCAGTAGTTTTGGCTGAAACGAATAGTACCATAAGAGATGAGGAAAGCACCAAAAGTGAAAGCATCACTCATTAGGAAATACCACATCATGAGTTTTCCATACTCTACGTTGAAGGGACTTTTACCACCACTCCACCATTTGGTTTCCATTTGTGCATGGGCTGTTGCCATTCTAATTTGTTTTAAGGTTCAATCTAACTAGATTATTTCATCCAGTTAAAAAATATAAATAAGTAGATCCATAAAGCATCTACAAAATGCCAATAAGTTGCTGCTACTTCTAGCGGCACTGTGTTATAACTTCTGGTTGCAACACGCAATGCTTGGATAGCAATTACCACCAAAGCAATCACACCTCCCAACACGTGCAAACCGTGCAAACCAGAAATTGCAAGAAGAAAAGAATAGGATGCATTTGAGCCAGCGCCAACTAAGCGAATGTCATTTGCACCAAATTGTTTAAATCCTACAATTTGTAACACTAAAAAAAGAACTCCCAACACCGCAGTAATCATCAACCACCTTTTGTAAGCCATCATCTCTCTTGCTTTCAAAGCTTTTAGAGAAAGCTGAACCGTAATACTGCTTGCAAGAATTGCTATTGTGGAATACCAAAAAACTACTGGTATCTCCAACATCAACCAACTTGCCTGACTGCGCTTCACAATGTAAGCACTTGTTAGCCCTGCAAACATCATCAAAATACTACCAATAGCTACCCAAAGGGTGAACTTATGTGGATGTATTTTTCTTTTCTGATCATTCATCGCTTGGACCATTTTTTATTTTTCACACTTTCGTGCTCAAATGTATTTTTAATTCATTTTATCTGCCAACAATGCTAATAGCACTACAGGCAAATAGATATAGGAGCCAAACATCACTTTTCTCGCAGAGGCAACATCCATGTTTCTAAACAACTGTACCGACTGCCACAACATGCCAAGATTTGCAAGCGCAACAATCACCAGACTCACTAAACCAGTCATGCCAAACACAAAAGGCATTACACCAATTGGAATCAAGAGTACAGAATATAGAATAGCTTGTACAGCTGCGTACTTTGTTGGACCACCTTCAGCTGGTAACAATTTGAAACCTGCCTTAGTATAATCTTCATGTGCTACCCAAGCAATCGCCCAGAAATGGGGGAACTGCCAAAAAAATTGCAATGAAAATAAAATCCAACCACCAATGCCTATTTCAGGATCACCCGCTGCCCATCCAATAAGACAAGGCAAGGCACCTGGAATTGCACCAACCAAGACTGAAATAGAATGAACTTTCTTTAATGGTGTATATATGAACCCATACAAGAAAAGACTAAACCCTGAAATTCCCGCAGCAGTCCAGTTGAACCATAATCCGATTATAAAAATTCCAATTACGGCTGCTAGTGCTGCGAAGGTAGAGGCCTCGTCTATTGTCATTCTACCTGAAGCAACTGGCCTGTTGGCAGTCCGCTTCATCATTGCATCGGTGTCTTTCTCTGCAATCTGGTTAATGGCATTGGCTGCTCCTGTTACAAGCAAACCACCTACAAAAAGTAAAAGAACTGATATGATGTCGAACTCAATGTCTGGGACCAAGAGGTAACAAACTACTGAAGAAAAAACCACTGTAAAACTCAGTGTGAATTTCATCAGCTGCTGATAATCTTTCAGCTTGGATGATACCTTTGATGCTATGCTCCCTTTCACATCGTTCTGCTGCATCAATATTTTTTTAAACCCCTCCCTAAGGAGCGATCATTAATTAATGTTTAGACTCATTCGCTCCAACTGGCTCAGTTTGCGGAATGAACTCTCTTCCATCCTTTCCATAATCATACGCCCATCTGTGTACTTCCGGTACATCACCAGGCCAGTTACCATGTCCAGGATTAATAGGAGTTGTCCACTCCAATGTATTTGCGCCCCATGGATTTTGTGTAGTAACCTTTCTTCCCTTGAAAATTGAATAGAAGAAGTTGAATACAAACAACAACTGGACAGCAAATACAATCATTGCTACGGTACTGATGAACCTGTTCATGTCAGCAAACATATTGAACGACTGCCAATTGCTCCAGTCAGTATAACGACGTGGCATACCTGCAAGACCAGCATAATGCATAGGCCAGAAAATCAAATATGAACCAACAAGAGTTACCCAGAAATGGATATTTGCCATTGTATTATTCAGGTAGCGACCATACATCTTTGGGAACCAGTGGTAAACACCAGCAAACATGCCAAAGAATGATGCCACACCCATTACAATATGGAAGTGTGCAATAACAAAATATGTATCGTGTAAGTGAATATCTAAAGTTGAGTTACCCAAGAAAATACCGGTAAGTCCACCTGAAATAAACAAGCTCACAAAACCAATTGCAAAAAGCATAGCTGGAGTGAAACGGATATTTCCTTTCCAGATGGTAGTCAACCAGTTAAATACTTTAATTGCAGATGGTACCGCAATCAACAAAGTCAACAATACGAAGAATGCTCCAAGGAATGGATTCAAACCAGTTACGAACATGTGGTGTGCCCAAACCAAGAACGCAAGGATACAAATTGCAAACATAGAACCCACCATGGCTAAGTAACCGAAGATTGGCTTTCTCGCATTTACAGAAAGAATTTCAGAAACCATTCCCATTGCAGGAAGTAGAATGATATATACCTCAGGGTGTCCTAAGAACCAGAACAAGTGCTGGAACAAAATAGCAGAACCACCTTCGTTTGGAAGAATTTCGCCCTTCACTACAATTTCTGAAAGATAGAAGCTTGTTCCAAGGTTACGGTCGAACAAAAGAAGTACAGCACCTGAAAGCAATACTGGGAAAGACAATACGCCTAATACCGCAGTAAAGAAGATTGCCCACATGGTTAATGGTAATCTTGTCATGCTCAAACCTTTTGTTCTTAAGTTAAGGATGGTAGAAATATAATTCAAACCGCCCAACAAAGATGAAACGATAAAGAGGGCCATAGAAATCAACCAGAAATCCATACCCAACTTAGATCCTTCACTTGCTTGTCCTAATGCACT
>JBDLUR010000197.1:0-2815 GCA_039805205.1 Bacteroidota bacterium | reverse complement strand
CCACCTCGCTCACTTTCGTATGTTACAGCCAGCTCCCAAAGTGCTTGATTTTTATCTTGGTTAAATGCAAGCATTTCAGCACAAGTAATGAAAGGCACTGTCAGGTTTTTTCTAGCCTTGATGGGAAGTACTGGATTCAGACACTTCACAGCATGCACCGAATCCATTTGCAAAATCGCATTGCGAATGTCTAATGGAATGGGTTGCTGTGATTTTATTTCAATACATGGATTTTCTCCTTCGCGAAAAATAATCTCATCACAATCCACTTTAGCTTCTAAGAATTCTTTTATGCCAAGAGATGAACTACAATGAACAAGTGTTTCATGATAATCACCTGCCATAGAAACTTTATTGCCATCAATTTGAATTACCTCAATCATTCCACCACCAGTAGATATAGCAGTTAATCGTCTTGCTTCCTTATCATTACTTAAAGTAATTTGATACGTATTGGGATGCTTTTCAAGCAATTCACAAATTTTTATCTCATAGTTTATTCCAGCGTCTGAAAGATATTGTTCAGATGAAGGAAGTCGCTCGTCATGAGCCTCCCAACCCAAAAAGCCACCAAACAAACCCATGTCGGAACCCTGACTTTTATGCGTTGTAGCCAATGAGCCATTAGGATCAAATTCGATGATAATGTGTTTTATATCTTCATCCATTAAATCACGACAAAGTCGAGCAATACGAAGTGATGCAGCACAATGAGAGCTTGATGGACCACGCATTACCGGTCCGATAACATCGTTAAAAATACTAGGAAAGCTACTCATGTTGTATAAAGGCCAAATGAGGCCTATATAAATGTAAAATTAAATCATTGAACCTAGCAGGTTATTTTGCTCTTTGTAGAGCAGCCCTAAACATAGTAGCAGAAGTATACAATACAATAGCAATCACCAACCAGCGCAATACATCTAACGGCAAAGATTTAACAACCAAAGCAGCAATCAGCACTGCAATTGTTCCAGGAATAGCCATGAGAAGTGCAGCTTTTCTATTGTAGGCTCCAGATTTAATAAATTTATACGATGCAGGTGGCATCAAAAAAGCACAAGACCCCATCATAATTGGAAACGCAACTTCAGGAGACATGCCCAATAAAAATACCAAGGCCATACAAGGCGCATACAATCCCACACCTGCTGTCATCATCGCACCTAAAATAAAATTGACTCCACCAGCCAAGACCAATTTCCAACCATCAATACCGATGGCAGTCCCTTCTCCTTGTATCCAATTCATTTTATTGGCAAACATGAACATTGCTGTTATAAATAAAGCAATGCCCATGGTTAAACGAATCTTGTGTTCGGAAAGCTTTGCCACAATACCAGCTCCCCATATTGCGCCACCCATGGCAGTTAAAAACATTACAACCAATGTTACTGGCTCAACTTCTACAATTTGAATGAATATAAGCGCCTGCACCAGAACAGGTATGGTATTGGCCACATTCATGGTTCCGGGAATTAACCTATCCGAAGTCTGTTTAGTAAATTTCAATAAAGCAGTCTGCGGTGCAAATGCACCTATCCCCAATACATCAAAAAAATTAACGACAAATCCTATTGCACCCGTTTTAATTGAACTGATGTTCTCTAGATTCTTCTTGTTTTTTATAATATCGGAAGCCAACATATAAATAAACCAAAAGGAAAATACTACCAGAAGAATCCAAATGAGGTTTACCATGTTTTTTATTTTCAGTATTGAAGTTATTAAATGAAACCTTACCCTGCTCATATCCATTACTTTAAAGAGAAATAAATGAAGACGACTTAAAGGATTGGCTTAAGTTTGCAAGCATGAGCGTTTTCACAGACAAAAGAAAAATCATCATCACCTGCCACAAGTGGCTATCACCGGCGCTTGAAAAAGAAGTCGTTGCCCTAGGATTCACGCCTGAACGTACTTTTCAGACAGGTGTTGAATTATTTGGCACGGTAACCGATTGTATACAATTGAATTTGCGTCTCCGCTGTGCTAGTCAGGTGATGTATTCTTTAAAATCTTTCTCCTGCGCTGACCCCGATGAACTGCATAGAACACTAAGAGCTATTCACTGGGAAAAGATTATCCCTCCTAATGGTTATTTTTCTGTGACCAGCAATGTATTTCATCCTACTATATCGACCAACCTATTTGCCAACCTTCGTGTAAAGGATGCTATCGTCGATCGCATGCGTGATAGTATTCAACGCAGACCAACAAGTGGTTCGGATTTGATTGGCGCTGTTATTTACCTATTCTGGAAAAATGATATAGCAGAAATATTTATTGATACTACTGGGGAAACTTTAGCAAAGCACAATTACAGAAAACTACCCGGACAAGCACCGATGTTGGAAGCACTTGCATCAGCAACAATTCTTTCTACAAAATGGGATAAAGCTTCCACCTTCATCAATCCTATGTGTGGATCAGGAACACTTGCCATTGAAGCTGCGCTGATTGCTACCAATAGAGTACCTGGTTTACTACGCGACAATTATGCTTTTATGCATATTCAAGAATTTGAAAGAGCCATGTATCTTGAGGAGCGTGCTAAACTGGATGATGAAATTACAGAAGTACCTTCACTAAAAATCATCGCTTCTGATATCAGTGAAAAAGCAATCAATATAGCACGCATCAATGCTGAAGCAGCAGGTGTAGCCCATTTGATTGATTTTGAAGTTTGTGATTTTGCTGATACAACAATCCCTGAAGGCGAAGGGGTTGTGATGTTCAATCCTGAATATGGAGAGCGCTTAGGTGATGAAACTGAACTGCAATCGACCTATGCAAGAATCGGAGATTTTCTCAA
>JBDLUR010000196.1:0-3479 GCA_039805205.1 Bacteroidota bacterium | reverse complement strand
AAGGAGTGCAGATTGAAGTTGGTGATAAGCATCTTTCAATAACATGACCCAAAAGTAAATCAATTAACTTTGTATCAAGAGGAAGCATAAATGGAAGAGCCGCATTTTTATCAGACCATAGAAAAACAAGTTGTTGCAGAGTTCTCTGACAGAGGAAGTAAGTTTATAGGTATTGCATTTCCTGTTACCACGACTAACGATTTTAAGGTTGCGCTCAATGAAGTAAAAAAGATGCATCCTAAAGCATCACATCATTGTTTTGCCTATCGACTAGGAATGGATGGATCAGCGTACCGTGTTGCCGATGCAGGAGAGCCTTCTGGAACAGCTGGGAGGCCCATATTGGGACAAATAGATAGTAAAGGACTTACAAATGTACTTGTTGTAGTGGTCAGGTATTTTGGTGGTACGTTATTAGGGGTGCCTGGGTTAATCAATGCCTATAAAAGTGCTGCATCAATGGCGCTGCAGTTAACGCCTATTGTGAAGAAGCCGATTTTAACTAAATATGAATTACAGTTCGATTATACTATCTCCAATGATATCATGCGGATAGTGAAAAAATACGGTTGTGTTTTATTGAAACAAGATCTGCAGTTGTTTTGTAGTTATGAAGTGGGTGTCCCTCGCCAAATAGAAAATGAATGTATTGCTGCCTTAGAAGAACTTAGAGGATTGTCCATTAAAAAGAAAAGCGACCCAGTATCCTGAATCGCTTTTCAAATAGTATAGTAATAAATTAATTTTCAGTATTCATGTCTTCGTCTACTAAAACTCTACCGCAGTTTTCACATACGATAATTTTTTTGTGCTGACGAATTTCGCTCTGACGCTGAGGTGGAATTGCATTGAAACATCCTCCACAAGCATCACGTACAACAGGAACTACTGCTAGCCCATTGCGGAAATTCTTTCTGATTCTATCAAATGAAGTAAGCAAGCGAGGGTCTACCGAAGCTCTAGCTTTTGCAGAAAGAGCAGCAAATTCTTTTTCTTCTTTTTCTGTTTCAGCAATAATTTTATCCAGTTCTGATTTTTTTACTTTCAGGTTGGCTTCTTTGTTGGCTATGTTCTTTTTTACAACATCTAGTGCTCTTGCTTTGTCAGCAATTTCTTCGTTTGCATCCTTGATGTGTCTTTCGGCAAGTTTCACTTCAAGTGTTTGCATTTCGAGTTCCTTGTTGATGGCTTCGTACTCTCTATTGTTCTTTACATTATCACTTTGCTTCTCATATTTTTTGATCAGCTCAGATGATTGAACAATGGTTTGCTTTTTTTGCTCAATGAACTCATTGATACCATTGATTTCTTCTTCCATTCTTGTCTCTCTTGAATGGAGACCTTGGATTTCGTCTTCCAAATCACGGACTTCAATTGGTAGCTCACCTTTTAAAATAGCGATAGCATCTAATTTGCTTTCCACTTTTTGAAGATTGAGCAAAGCGGCCAATTTTTCCTCGACTGAATATTCTTTTGCAGTAGCCATAATGAGTTATAAAAAATAATTGACGGGATTGGTATTTCTACCTGTTTTTAGGACGGCAAAGGTAGGGAATTTTTCTTTTATTGCCTTTACTAAGAGGTCGGAAGTGTATTGTTCACTTTCAAAATGACCTATATCAGCCAGTAAAAGCTGTCCATCAGGCTCGAAGAAGTCGTGGTACCCCAAATCTGCTGTTACATAGACATCTGCATTATTCCTTAAAGCATTGATTATCAATGATTTTCCGGATCCTCCACAAAGAGCTACCCGTTGAATTTGCTTACCTATGGGAGGTGAATGTCTAATTACGCCTGTCTGAAAAGTTTTTTTCAGGTGGTTCAGAAAATCTTTTTCTTCCATAGGAGCGGCAAGAGAGCCAATTGCTCCTGCGCCAATTTCTTCAAACTCGTTATCCAACGGGTAAAGGTCATAGGCAACTGTTTCGTAGGGATGAGCTTTAAATAACGCTGATAAGATGGCAGGTTTGAGGTGTATAGGAAAAATAACCTCAATGCGTTCTTCCTGTTCATGGTGCTGTTCATCGATGGCACCAACAAATGGGTTGGCTTTATCATTGGCTCTGAATGTTCCGAGGCCATTGGCATTGAAACTGCATTCATCATAATTCCCTATGGCTCCAGCGCCAGCTTCAAAAAGACTTGTTCTTACTCCTGATGCATGTTTGATGGGTACAAAAGTCACCAGTTTTTGATGTGTGCCTGGTAAAGGGGCCAACACTTTTGTGTTTTGTAAACCTATTCTGTTGGCAATTTCTCCATTGACTCCCCAGATAACGTGATCGAGGTTGGTATGAATAGCATAAATACTCAAATCTGCTTTTATGGCTGAAGTCAGCATTCTAGCAACGGGGTTGCTTGGCATCAATTGTTTAAGCCCTTTGAATATGGGGGGATGGTGAACAATAATCAGGTTAATTTTCTTTTCTATAGCCTCTTCAATCACCTCGGGTGTAAGATCTAGCGCCGTTAATACACCTGTACAAGCTTGTTGGGGATTGCCAACTACCCAGCCTGAATTATCATAATCCGCTTGTAACCTTCTTGGAGCTTTTGTTTCTAAAAAGTTAATTATATCATTTGTGAGCACCATTTATTTCCTTTTTCTAAGAATTGAAATTACTTTACTTTCTTAATCTCCGAAGTGAACAAGTCGATTTTATTTATACTTCATTTTTTTATACTCACATTTACGCATGCGCAAAGAGTTGTTCATGATTGGGAGAATTATATAGGTTCGATAGGGGGTAAACCCATTTCCGTAAATGTTGATCTTGGATTTAGCCAAGTTGCGCCTATCAAAGAAAATCCCTTTGTTATCATATTAAGGGTGAAACTTAGAAATCCTAATCAGCTGGGCATGCCAGATTTGACCGAAATCAATGAATTGGATAGGTTGGAGGCGAGATTGGTTGAGTTGTTGGCTAGACAGGTAGGAGCTTTGTTCACGGGTAGGTTTACCCAGCGTGGAATTAGAGAATTCTACTTTTATGCACCTGATACTTTGGGGTATCAAAAGGCAATAAATCAGTCCCTTTTTTCGTTAAATGAAAGTGAATGGCTTTGTCAGGCCAAACGCGACGAAAAATGGGATAATTACTTCACTGTTTTGTATCCATCAAAATTGGATCAAATAAAGATCACCAGTCGTAAGAAACTGGAGACGATGGGAGTAGCAGAAGGTAGGGTGTTGAGGAATATAGAAGTTGAACATTATTTCGAGTTTGAAAATATTGATGGCAGGACAAAATTTTTGTCTTCGCCTGAAATTTCGGGTTTCAAAATTGTTGAGATGCCCGGTTTGCCTGACAAGTCCAAAGGAAAATATGTGCTGGTCCTGAGGAGAAAAGAAGACCCTGATTTTAGCTGGATCGAGAGAAGGATTGTACCACTGTACAATTTGACTCAAAAACATGGTGGCAGCTACAAGGGTTGGGAGCAGATTGTCAAGTAAACCCTAATCCAAACAATATGAAAAC
>JBDLUR010000195.1:0-2698 GCA_039805205.1 Bacteroidota bacterium | reverse complement strand
ACACATCGACCATTTTGGGTCCGCCTGCTAAAGGAACATTACCACCCAAATATGCAGTAAAAAATCCAATACGAACAGGAACTGCAACACCCGCACTTAATGTTGGTGTATTTTGAATTTTTGTATCCTCTCTTAAAACTGAAAATACAACAACTGCATCAACCTGTAATTGATCTGCTCTAGCTAATATTGATTCGTTAGAGGCTAAATCAGTCTCCTTAAAATTTAAATAGGAGGTGATGGCATTTATCCCTTTATCCCTCAAAGCCAATACAGCATTGTCTTCTACCATTTGTTGAATTTCTTTATCAGTGATCTTGGCCAATACAGCAACCTTCCTGTACTCAGGCTTTGAATACTCTGGCGACACCCAACTATTAAGTACTTTTTGAGAGAATGCAGGACCGATTGTGGTTAAAAATAAACCGATAATGAAGAGATATTTTTTCATGTTAAATTTTTTGTGCTTACAGCAAACAGCAGGACCGTTGTGCATTAAGTTAGAATAAAAGTTAAATCAGATTATAATTTTTAAATGTGAAAGGTCTTATACCAGTATATTTTTCTAACAAATACAAAAAGTACTTCTTAGGTGTAAATCTCTTTTTTGTTACATCAACTTGCAACTCCCAATTCTTTTCACTAATCCGTTTTTTCATTACAACTGGATGCGTTCCTTTGAACTTTTCCAACGAATCAAATTCATCATAATTAAATACTCCCTCCATATTCTCCAATCTGTCTTTCATGGCTTTCCCCATCCAATTGGTGCTTAACGTACGTAATTTTTTATCCATCAGTGCTGGATTTTTCACCCATCCATAATGGTAAATTTCAGCATCAATTAATTTTGAAGGCAACCGCTTACCATCTATTCTAAACCCTTGTGCATCTCTGAAGGATTGTATGCGCTTATCGTTGCGTATAATTCTTATCTCTTTGTTATACCACCTTCGGCTATCCCCATAATAATCATAGGTGCCATAAAAATGAACATATCCAAAGACCAAGCCCAATACCTGCTTATTGTGTAAATGCTGCTCACATGCTTTTCGAATTGAAGCATGATATTTTTCATGTACCACTTCATCACACTGAATATAAAAAGCCCAATCACTATCCTGATCAATTGCTGCAAATGCTTTATCCGTTTCTAACGCCATAACCCTACCCCCAGGCAACTGACTCAAATCCCATTCCGTATGAACAATCTTAATCTTATCAGAGCCAATACTTCTAATTAAACCTTCGGTATCATCATCGCTTTTGCCTACCGCGACTATCATTTCATCTACAACTGGTAAAATAGAAGTAATCGCTTCAACAGCTGGATAATCGTTAACTACCGCATTTCGAATAATCGTAAACCCCGATATCTTCATTCCCCAAAAGTATTATAAGATCAAACAAAAACATCAGTCCCATGTATTAACTTTAACCCCACAACCAAAACTAGCCCTTTTGAAAAAGCTGATTACCAACCTGACATTTTGGGTACTACTAGCAATCACCTCTGGTGCATTATTAGGACATTTTGCTCCTGATCTCGGTATCAAGATGCAACCGCTAGGGAAATATTTCATAGACGTAGTGAAGGTTTTCATCAACCCTATCATCTTTCTTACTATATCGCTAGGAATAAGTGGAATGAATGATTTGAAAAAAGTGGGAAGAGTAGGTGGAAAAGCTATCCTATACTTTGAAATTGTAACAACAATAGCCCTACTGATTGGGGTAATAGTCGCACATTTTATTCAGCCTGGCGCAGGTGTAAACACAAGTGCAATTAAAGGAGGTGATATTAGCAAGTTTACCGCAGGTGCTAAAGCATTCTCTTGGCTTCAATTCTTAAAAGACAACCTCACTATACAAGTCTTACTCTTCTCCATTGCATTTGGAATTTTGTTGAGTAAACTGAAGAATAGAGAGCAAATCACAAAACCACTTCAGTTTGCTTCTAAATACATATTTAAGGGATTACACATTGTGATGTTGTTTGCACCTATAGGAGCATTCGGTGGAATGGCTTACACCATTGGAAAGTATGGCATTGCAACACTTTTACCTTTGGGCAAATTGATGCTGACTGTTTACATCACGATGGGATTGTTTGTGTTTGTATGTCTTGGACTCATACTCAGGTATTACAAGATCAGCATCTTCAAATTTTTGAATTACATCAAAGAAGAGTTATTGATTGTATTGGGAACATCCTCTTCAGAAGCAGCACTTCCTACATTGATGGAAAAATTAGAAAAAATGGGATGTGCTAAACCAGTCGTTGGTTTGGTTGTGCCCGCAGGTTATTCATTCAATTTAGATGGCACCACCATCTACCTTTCTATGGCAGTTATTTTTCTTGCGCAAGTTTTCAATATTGAGCTCACCTTATCTCAAATGCTGACCATCATCGGTATCTTAATGGTTACTTCTAAGGGAGCTGCTGGTGTAACAGGAAGTGGCTTTATTGTATTGGCTTCTACTTTAAGCGCTGTTCAAGTAATTCCCATAGAAGGTTTAGCCTTGTTGTTGGGTGTCGACCGCTTTATGTCGGAAGCAAGAGCCATCACCAATTTTATCGGAAACGGAGTGGCAACAGTTTTTCTAGCCAATCAAGAAAAAGCATTTGATAGATCGAAAATGGAAATTGCCTTCTCAAGAGAAGTATACGAGTACGATATTGAACACGAAATATAAT
>JBDLUR010000194.1:0-4078 GCA_039805205.1 Bacteroidota bacterium | reverse complement strand
AACCTGTGTAAACGATGTTGTGGTCTCTTGGGTCAATTTGCACTTGCATGCCATCACCGCCATTGATGCTTTTATAGCCATACTGACCATTGTCGATCCAATCAATTGACTCTTTATTTGTGGATGGTCCATACCAAGTACCATTGTCTTGTAAACCTCCATACACATTGTAAGGTTTTTCGTTGTCAACGTTTATTGCATAGAACTGTCCCACTGAAGGAGAGTTGGCTTTGAACCAATTCTTGCCATTGTCATAAGTGATGTTACAACCACCATCATTGCCGGCAATCATGTGATTATCCTTCATCGGATTGATCCAAAGTGCATGCCAATCAGAGTGGGTATTGCCTCTATCCATTGAGCTGAAAGTCTTTCCACCATCAGAAGATATATTGGCATTTACACCAAGGATGACAAGTTTATTGGGGTTCATCGCAGAGACAAATATCTTGCCAAAATAATAGCCGAAGGTGCTGTAGATTCCAATTGGTTTATCGTGGGTTTTGTTCCAAGTTTTACCACCATCTGTACTTTTGTACACCTCGCAACCATTGATCTGATTAACAGATGGACCTGCACTTTCATCATTCAGGTATTGATAAATTTGGTTGAGGGTAATCTTACCTGCTCCAATTTCTTCCTTAAATGTTTTTGCTTGGTATTGTCCTGATAGACCATTCATTCTTAAGAAACGTTCTATTGCTTGATCACTATAACCAGCAAATGTTTCTTTGCTCATGTCTTTGAGATCTTTTACCGCTAGTCGGCCTGTATCTGCTTTAGTAGTATCAGGTTTTAAATTGTAGTTATCTACTACTGCATAAACAATCGATGGATCTTTAGGATAAACCGCTAATCCAATTCTACCGATACCATTTCCTTGTGGGAAACCAGAAGCAGCATCACTACTCAGCTTCCAGGTTTCACCTCCGTCAACACTTTTATAAATGCCAGAAGTTTTTCCACCCTCTACAAAGTCCCATGCCTTTCTGATTCTATGCCATGTCGCAGCATAAATTTCTTTAGGATTTTGTGGATTGATTTCCATTTCTACTGCTCCGGTGTTGTCATCTATAAAAAGTGTTTGCTTCCAAGTTTTTCCACCATCAGTTGTTTTGTACACACCTCTTTCTTTGTTAGGAGAATAAAGATGTCCGAGTACTGCAACCCAAGCCTCATCAGGGTTTGAAGGGCTCAACAAAATTTTACCAATATGATGACTTTCAGGAAGTCCAATGTACTCCCAATTTTTACCGTTGTCTTTCGATTTATAAACACCTATACCAGCATAGGAAGAGCGACTGCTGTTCACTTCACCTGTTCCCAACCAAATGGTATTGTTTTTCCAATCAACAGCAATGTCTCCAATACCCACTACCGCTTCTTTATCAAATATGGGTGTAAAGCTTTGTCCATTGTTTGTTGTATGCCAGAGTCCGCCTGTTGCATAGGCGATATAAAATTCAGTTGGATCATTTGGGTTTACTTCAAGATCATCAACACGACCACTCATGATACTTGGTCCGATATTTCTAAAACTTACATCTTTAAAAATACTAGCATTTGCACGTGTAGCTTTTTCAGTTAGGCTTTTCATTCTTAATGCGCCATCTGTTGCCTTGTTTTGTGCAAACATCAAGGAGGGCAGGGCAAGCAGTGGGAGTAGCATGCTTAGAGCTGACTTCAAAACCGTTTTGTGAAAAACTTTACTGTGCATATCGACTGTTTTTTTTAATTTGAAGGATGATGCAATATAGAGATATTCAAGGTAAACCTTTTATTTCTGCAATAAAGTTGATGTTGTTTGTTGGCCTACTTTTTCCATGTATGGCTAATGCTCAATATTGGATTGATTACAAGTTAACCCCCAAAGGAGATACTATCAATAGGGTGGATAAATCCAAGCGTAAACAAGGTCCTTGGTGGTTTAGGTATGAGGAAGTGAGGGGAGAGCCTGGATTTGAGGAAGAGGGATATTTTTATAACGACAAGAAGCAGGGGCCATGGAAGAAGTTTAGTTTAATGGGGGATCTCATTGCACGGGAATATTTTATTGCAGGATATAGAGATGGCCAGCAGTTGTATTATAATAGTATGGGGGATTTAATTAGGGAGGAAAGTTGGAAAGCTGTAGATCCTGCTCATCCTTTTGATACCATCATGGTACCCGATATTGATCATCCAGAAAGGATGATTAAAAAAATCATCAAGCATGAAGCTGCGGAAATAAAACATGGTGTTTGGAAGTATTATGATCCAGTGATGGGTTCGGTTACGCGAACAGAAACATTTGTATTTGGACAACCACCGCAAGTGGTTAGTCCAACTAAAAATAATACTCCAGTCAAAACTGATTTGAAATCTACTCCATCTGTTTCACCTCCAATACCAGGGACAAAGAAGTCTGTACAAACACAAAAAAAGGGGAAAAATTAATTTCCCCTTTTCTATTTTCTATTAATTGAGATTATTTATTTGCTGCAGCTCTGATTACATTCAAAGCGCCACCAGATTTGAACCACTCAATTTGTTGAGCATTATAACTGTGGTTGGCTTCGATGGTATCAGATGATCCATCTTTGTGGTTGAGCACAACCTTCAAGGCAACGCCAGGAGTAAAGGAAGTCAGTCCGATTACATCAATGGTATCATCTTGTTGTACTTTTTCGTAATCTTCTTTGTTAGCAAAAGTAAGTGCTAACATACCTTGCTTCTTCAGGTTGGTTTCGTGAATACGAGCAAATGATTTTACCATTACCACACGCACCCCAAGATGTCTTGGTTCCATAGCTGCATGTTCTCTTGAAGAACCTTCACCATAGTTTTCATCACCAAAAACGATGCTTCCAACGCCTGCTGCTTTGTAAGCTCGTTGAGTTGCAGGAACTGGACCATATTCTCCAGTGAGTTGGTTTTTTACGTTATCGGTTTTGTCGTTGTAAAAGTTAACAGCACCAATGAGCATGTTGTTACTAATGTTGTCTAGGTGACCTCTAAACTTCAACCAAGGACCTGCCATGGAGATATGATCTGTTGTACATTTTCCTTTAGCCTTGATGAGTAATTTCAAACCCTTCAAATCAATGCCTTCCCATGCTGCAAAAGGATAGAGCAATTGTAAACGCTTGCTATCTGCTTTCACATCAATTTGAATACCACTTCCATCTTCAGCAGGAGCCTGATAGCCGGCATCTTCAACATCAAATCCACGCGATGGTAATTCATCTCCAGATGGTGGGTCTAATTTAACTGCTTCACCTTTTTCATTGATCAAGGTATCAGTTATTGGGTTGAAGGTTAAATCACCTGCAATTGCAAGTGCAGTAACCAATTCCGGACTTGCAACAAACGCTAGGGTATTTGGGTTGCCGTCTGCACGCTTAGCGAAGTTTCTGTTGAAAGAATGTACGATGGTATTTCTTTCTTGCTTTTCAGCTCCCATTCTATCCCACATACCAATACATGGTCCGCATGCATTTGCAAATACAGTCGCACCAATTTGTGCAAAGGTATCTAGGAAGCCATCTCTTTCAATTGTATATCTTACCAATTCACTTCCCGGAGTAATGGTGAATTCTGCCTTAGTTTTTAGTCCCTTTTCAGCAACTTGTTTTGCAAGGCTAACAGCGCGACTAATATCTTCATACGAAGAGTTTGTACAGCTTCCAATCAATCCTACTTCCACTTTTGTAGGCCAGTTATTCTTAGCAGCAGCCTCTTTCATTTGTGAAATTGGGGTAGCAAGATCTGGGGTGAATGGACCATTCAAATGTGGCTCCAATTCGCTGAGGTTAATTTCAATTACCTTATCGAAATACTTTTCAGGGTTTGCGTATACTTCTTCATCTCCAGTTAGATAAGAGCTGATACCATCAGCAAGATCAGCAATTGCTTCTCTTCCAGTAGCTCTTAAATACCTGCCCATGCTTTCATCATATCCAAAGGTTGATGTAGTAGCACCAATTTCAGCACCCATGTTACAAATAGTACCCTTACCTGTACAACTCATATTGGTAGCACCTTCACCAAAATATTCAACAATCGCATTTGTACCACCTTTAACTGTGAGAATACCTGC